>CALIIG010000242.1 GCA_938018155.1 uncultured Prevotella sp. | reverse complement strand
CATCTTTCTTCCGTCTACAAATGGTACAATTTCGCCGATATTCTGCCACGTAAATCCACTGCCGGCATGGCGAAAAAGCGAATACTTGTGCGTGGTTTTGTCGGCTGATACCATAAAATCGTACCCCTCCCAACCCGTTTTATAGCATGTGTCGGTATTGAGATAGAGCATCATCCACTGCGCGGCGTGCTCGTCAAGCAGGCTGATATTGCCGCAGGTCTGGACGTAGAAATAGATGTTTTCAGCGTCTTTCGTGACCTTTGCCAGCTCAAAATCGTTGCGCCCGGTGGCGTTTTGTATGCGCCGATGGCCTGTATAGTCGGTGTAATCGCGATGCAAAACATCGCCCTTATCGTCGCGGTATTCGGGCGCAACGGACGTCCACTGCTCCATATTGCCGTCTAACGTGATGTGCCTTTCGGTTGAAGGTATGGGGATTTGCCTCACACCCTTGTAACGACGAACATGATTTACTGTCTGCATCAGGTAGTTATCGCGCAGAATCGGGTCAACAGAGGGTTCAATATCACGGTTAAATTCGGCATTGTAGGCATCGATAAATACCGACTCGGACGGTATTTTCTTCCCGCACGGACGCACATAATCAACAACCATGCCGTCGCGGCCGTCGGCAATAAAGCGCATGGCCTGCCACTCGTTAAACTGTGTAATCATCACGTGCTGGGCGTTCATGGTGTGCGCCCGCTTCCATTGTTCGTTATAATATAAGCCTTGCCCTGTATAGGGCGTGGTGCCGTTGGCGAGCAATGGCGGTTGTTTGCCGTCGTGATAACTCTTTCCTATCTTCGAGTGTGCGTGCTGAGCGGTGCTCACCGACATCTGTTCGTAGTTGGTTCGCCTGCCGCTCCATCCCGGCATTTGAGGGTAATTCTCAAGCCACGACCATTCATCGGGCTTGCTTCCGTTCATCCATGCCCACGAGTTGCGCCAGGTAAAGCGGTTCAATAACGTTGCATCGCCTACCTCTGTCTTATTGCCAAGCATCAGCGGTTTGCCCTTATAGTTATACCAATACTTGTCAAACTCGGGATGAGAATAGAAGTTATTGTACAGGTCGCGGACGGTATTCTGCGTATACGAGTGCACCATGAAGCACAGTTTTGGTGCTTTCATGCCGAGGTTTTCGCGGCGGTCAATCTCCTTCATCACCTGTTTTACGGCCTCAGGATAGGTAAAAGCGTTTGTGACATCGAAGAAAAGGAAGTCGATTCCCGCGTCACATATCATCTGTAAATGCTTTTCTATGACATACGAATCGCCGGCTTTATAATAGTCTAACACCGGTTTTCCCCACCAGTGCATTTCATGAAACGGGCCCCATTCGGGATTTTCGGTGCTCTTTTTCAGAATTTCGGTCACATCGTAACCCTTTCCCGACGTGTCGACAAGGTGGCTGCCGTGCCACAAATAGTAAAATATGCCAACGGTATGGCCCTTTGCATTGGGCTTGTCGGCTTTTATATTGCGGGTATCTGACGAAAATATCTCGCGACCCAAACCGTCTGCGGCCACCCACGTATCGGAATAAGTATCCCACGGACCGGCCGTTGACTGACCCACATTTAACGACAGAAGCGTGGCCATAACGGCAGTTTTGCACAGCCCCGGTTGAAGTTTCAACAACATATTGTTCAGGTTTATAAGGTTTTTAACGATATAAGGCTTTCCATGCACAAAGATAATGAAATAAGCTTTTTTATGGCAATGAAAAGTGCTTAAAATGTTTAGATATTTGCTTAACGCCGGCAACACTACGGTATGCCGGCCTTTTGCGATGCCCTCCGTGAGGCTGCTGCCGCATTTTCCAACGGTTACGCTGCCGGCATGGGGGCACAACGGCCCGGGCATGACGCCGTACGTATGTTTTTTTTATTTTTTAATGGTTTATATATAGTTTTGTCATGCAAACCCCTTATCTTTGTCCGGATATTATGTTTCAAAGGGAACAAAAGCTCGTTATTGACGGGCGCAGATTGCGAATAGCTGCTCAGGATGACGCCCGTGCATTACTAATACAGCCTGTTGACGGTCACGACATTTCGGAACTACCGGCTTTGTTAAGCTGGACAGAGGCACGCACGCACGTGCCTTTCGCTCATGTGGCCCTGCCCATACAGCGTTGGAACGACGAACTTACACCGTGGCCGGCACCGCCCGTTTTCGGCAAGACGCCCTTTGGAGCGGGTGCAGCTGCCACCTTGGAACTGATTACGCAGCGCGTTGTGCCTGCCGTTTGCAGCGCATTATGCCTCGATACCGACCTGCCTGTGGTGACAGGAGGTTACTCGCTGGCCGGTTTGTTCGCCCTCTGGGCCGCTTATCAAACCCGCTTTGCGGCAGTAGTGGCCGCCTCGCCCTCTGTATGGTATCCGCAATGGCTCGATTATGCCGGGAGCCACACACCGCTGACACCCGTAGTTTACCTCAGTCTGGGCGACTGTGAAAGTCGTAGCCGCACACCCATTATGGCCTCCGTCGACAGCTGCATGAAACAACAACGCGAGCTGTTACAGGCACAAAACGTCAGCGTAAACTACGAAACCACCGCAGGAAACCACTTCCAGGACAACGGCATACGCACGGCACGGGGCTTTGTTTATGCCCTCAACACCATAGAATAAGCACGCCGACAGAACAGAACGACCGTTCCTTTCATTCATCATAACAAAATAATTCATACAGAACAACCGTTTTATCCATACAGAACAACCCTGTCATTCATACAGAATGACCGTTTAATTAAAATGCAAAATAATATGAAACATTTAAAGATTTTTTCAGTTCTTTTTTGCGGTGTGGCCGCCATTGCTCTCACATCATGTTTGAACGACGACAATGACAAGGGCCTTACGCCTGAAGAAAAGCAGCAGGCCTTCCTGCAAATGAACGGCAGTTATACTGCCAAAACCATTTATTACAGCAAGCTCGACGGCATGTCGAGCACCCCGGGCAACAAGCGTGATACGCTCAATGCACAATTGTATCTGCAGAACGACTCAACCATTCAGTTTGGTTTACCCACAAAAGCCATCGTGTCGCTGATGCGCGACACGCTGCTTGCAAAGGCTATTGCAGCACAGCAACCACAGAAAGGCGTTACCGCCAGAATAGGTTTTTACAATGTAAATCCGCCTGCTTTCTACGTCAATCCGCAGCCGGTTGAATACAACAACATCAGCTACAAGGGTACAACCGTCAGTCTTCGCTTTGTCTTTGCCAACAACTACGTAAGCTCATTCGGCGTATACAATGCCAAAAAACGCACATTGGGCATAAACCTTATTGTTGCAGGGGTATACCGCGACGGCCATATCGACAACACCATATTACAGCAGGCGGCTCCGGTACTTGTGGTGGGCACACGCCACTAAAGGCTACAGGCAACGCCGGGAGCCTTTCGCCATAGCACCTTTGCGCCGGCAGAGCGCAGAGCCGATTGTAGCAACAACAGCTTTTAATAATTATATGGCTTCGGCCTGTACCCCGTTTGTATGAAGCAGACGGGCGTACAGGCCGAAGTGTTTTATATGGATGCGGAGGGAGGAATGGTTGTTTAAAGGAGAGGTTGCGGGGGAGAATGTGGGGGAGGATGGTTGTTTAAAGGAGAGACAACAGACTTCTGAACAGGACTTTATGCGGTAACAGATTACGAATTGCGCCATAGTTTACCCCACATGATGTGCCTAACTGCACATATTTGCGGCAGAATGGTCATTGTCCGTCGGCCGTCAGCAGCGCGTACGACGACCGTCATACTCATCGTCCGACGGCCGTCAGCAACGCTGTTGACGGCCGTCGGACACTCAACACAAGCCTGTTGTTCTCGAGGCACAAGCCCCCTTGTTGGTGGGAATATGCCCCCTTGTTGGTGGGAATATGCCCCCTAAGTTAGGGGGATGGGGGTCTGAACGTCCTCCCTTTCCACCCCATTCTTTATAATCGAACGACACCACAGAAAACAAAAATCCCTTTATTCACGAGGCTTTATCAGCATAAGGTGCTGAGAAAACCAGGAGAATAAAGGGATTTTGCTTACTGTTCAGACCCCCAACCCCCTAACTTAGGGGGCTTGTGTACACCCATAAGGCAATAAAATTTAATTCTTCCGTTTGAATATCCAGAACGTACCGTTGTCCCATGCAGCGGTGCCTTCAGGAGCAGCACAAAGCACAAGGTGGTCGTCGTCAAGCGTAAGGATGTCGAATTTATGCTGTTGTTCGGTTGCGCCATAAATGTGGCCGCTCAACACTGTCGCCCCGGTGAGGGTGAGAGTGCCTATGCTCCATTGCGAGCCGTCGTCGGGATTGTTCTTCGTCGACGACATGTTG
Source organism: uncultured Prevotella sp. (assembly GCA_938018155.1). Taxonomy (GTDB): domain Bacteria; phylum Bacteroidota; class Bacteroidia; order Bacteroidales; family Bacteroidaceae; genus Prevotella. The sequence continues at coordinate 662 of CALIIG010000242.1, read as the reverse complement.
AAGGCGAAAGTGCCCTTTTCAACCACCGTACCATCGGCAGCATAGCGCGTAAAATTAGGCCCACCGTTGAGGTCGAACACCATATAACCGTCTTTCTCATCAACGTTAGCAGGCGCAACCGACGTCCAATCGGGCACAAATTCAGTTAAGTATCCGCCCGTGCCATAGACGGCAGCGGCGGTGTTATCCCATGTCCACTTCTTGCCCTGCTGGCCGCTTCCTGCAAACAATTTCCACTCACGGGCCACGGGATGGTCAATAGACGTAACGTTAATTTTGCGTGTTGTGGTTACGGTGCCACCGTCACAGAGGCCCGTAAACGTAATAGTTTGCTCGCCAAGGAAAGGCAGAAGCACCGTGTCGCGGTCGGCAGCCGAGCGTCCTATGACGTAATCCCAGTAGGAACCCACACCCGGTGTGTTGTTAACCATGACAATTTGGTTGCCCCCCGGCGTTGTAGCGTGTACATCGAGCTTAAGTTCGCTTTCATCAACGACGCTGCCGAGCTGCCTGTCATCAACCACAGGCTCGCACGAAAACAGCAGTGCCGAGCATGCGATGAGGATTGAAAATATATATCGTTTCATTGTTTTTACTCCTGTTTTATTAATATAACAAGTTATCTCCCGTCCATCCCGGGTTCTGCTTCAGCACACCGTTGG
>CALIIG010000241.1 GCA_938018155.1 uncultured Prevotella sp. | reverse complement strand
TCAGAGCGAACGGGTCACCGCTCTTTACGGAAGCAATATTTCAGGCGGAGGTTGCGTAAAATCGAAGTTCTGAAGGTTCTGGTTAAGCATGGTTTATGCCCTTATCTGAGCGAAGAACAGCTGCATAACTGGCATGTGCGAAAGGTTTATCCCAAAACTGACGACTTCATGCTATGGCAGCGTACAAACGATAATGAAGATAAGAATCCCTATTACTATCGCCATTTAAGTCTGCATACTAAATTTAACCTTGACCGTCAGGACGAAAGGTTCATGCTTGGACGGGCACTTTATCACTTGGCACAGCGCAGAGGTTTTCTTAGTAACCGCCTTGACAGTACTCCTGAAAACGAGAATGGCAAGGTGCATACAGGCATTTCCAATCTTTCTCATGAAATGGAGTTGGCTGGTTGTGAGTATCTTGGCGACTACTTTTATCAAATTTATTCAGACCCAGACAACCACGAACGTATCCGTACACGCTATACCGATCGTGAGAAACACTATAAAAAGGAATTCCAGGCCATTTGTGAGATGCAACAATTATCGCCTGAGATGGTTAGGGAATTGGAGAAAGCACTTTACTTTCAGCGTCCGTTGAAGTCGCAACGACAAGGGGTTGGCAAGTGCACTTTTGAACCGAGATGTCCCCGGTGTGCCGATTCGCATCCCGATTTTGAGGAGTTTCGTATGCTCTGCCTTATTAATCATGTGAAGGTTCAAACGCCATACGACCTCGAATTAAGACCTCTGAATCAGGAAGAAAAGGCAAGAATTGTTCCGTTATTCTATCGTACAAGTAAGCCCAATTTTGACTTTGAAGATGTAGCAAAGGTGCTGGCCGGAAAAGGAAATTATCAGTATTTCAAAGACGAAACGGATAAACCATATAAGTTTAACTACCGTATGACGCAAGGGGTAGCAGCTTGTTCTACGACGGGGCAACTTAAAAGGATTTTCGGTGACAACTGGAAGGAGGCTATTGCAGAAACTTACAGGCTTAACAATACGCGTAAAGGACAAAAGACAGTAGCGCAAATGGTAGACGATGTATGGAATGTTCTGTCTACCTTTGAATCGAAAGACAAGCTGACATGTTGGGCGCAGGTAAATCTTCAACTCGATGACGACCAGAGCAAAAGGTTCGCAGCCATAAATCTTTCACACGGTTTCGCCTCGCTTAGCCTTAAGGCTATACACAAGATTCTGCCTTTCCTCCGTCAGGGCTATATCTATTCGCATGCCGTTATGCTGGCCAATATACCTGCGATAGTGGGCGAGGAGGTATGGAATGATGCTGACAAACGGAGCTTTATATTAAATCATGTACTTACCTTTCTCCAATATGAAGACCAGACTACCAAAGATTTCTGTATTAAAGACTTCTTGTTAAATAACTACAATCTGAAGCCGGGAGCAGCCGATAAGCTTTATCATCCGTCGATGATAGAAACCTATCAGGACGCAAAACAACAAGGAGGTGTTTACCAACTCGGCTCGCCGCGGACCAATGCCATACGTAATCCGATGGCCATGCGGTCGCTTCATGAAGTAAGAAAGGTTGTAAACCAGTTGCTGAAAGAAAAGATAATCGACCAGAATACAGAGGTACATGTAGAATATGCCCGTGGTTTGAACGATGCAAACATGCGTAAGGCCATTGCCGATTACCAGCGGGCACAGGATAAGAAGCATCAAAAGGACACGGTTTCTATTAGGGAACTGTACTTCCGTGAGACGGGAAACAATATTGAACCTACCGAAACGGACATTAAAAAATTTGAGCTTTGGAAGGAGCAGAGCCACAAATGTTTGTATACCGGTGCTGAAATTGGTATCGCTGACTTTCTGGGAGATAATCCGAAATACGACATAGAGCATACTATTCCGCGAAGTGCAGGTGGTGACAGTACGATGGAAAATCTTACACTTTGTGACAGCAATTTTAACCGAAATGTGAAGAAAACTCAGCTGCCTGCGCAGTTGGCTAACCATGAAGAAATTCTTACGAAAATTGAAGGCTGGAAGAAACGTTATGAAACGCTTACCAGTCAAATGGATAAGTGTCGTACATTTTCTGGCATGGCAAAGGATATAAAGGATTCCGTTATTCAAAAAAGGCATAAACTTAAAATGGAGCGCGACTATTGGAAAGGAAAATATGAACGCTTCACGATGACTGAAGTGCCCGATGGATTCAGTCGTCGTCAGGGAGCGGGTATTGGGTTAGTGTCGAAGTATGCAGGGCTTTATCTGAAGTCGTTATTCCATGATTCGCATGACCGTAGCAAGTCGAAGGTGTTTACTGTAAAGGGAACTACTACGGCAGAATTTCGTAGAATGTGGGGATTACAAAATGAATATGAAAAGAAGTCGCGCGACAACCATTGCCATCACTGTATAGATGCCATCACCATTGCATGTATAGGAAAGCAGCAATATGAGACGGTGGCCAAGTTTTATCATGACGAAGAGCTTTACGATGACGGCAGAGGGAAGAAGCCTCAGTTCAGGAAGCCATGGCCTACATTTACTGAAGATGTTCTCAGTTTGGAGAGAACCTTGTTAGTTGTGCACGAAACACCTGACAATATGCCCAGGAAAGCCCGTAAGTATGTGAAAACAAACAGAGGCGAGTTTCTGGCAAAGGGCGACTGTGCACGTGGTAGTTTGCACAACGATACCTATTACGGTGCTATTGAATGCGATGGTAAAATAAGGTATGTTGTAAGGAAACCTCTTTCCTCTTTTGAAAAAGAATCGGATATTGATAATATTGTTGATGACACAGTAAGGAAGATTGTCCGGGAGGCCGTACGCGGAAAGAACTTTAAGGAGGCCATATCCCAGCCTGTTTATATGAATAAGGAGAAAGGGATACTTATTAAAAAGGTGAGGTGTTATGCACCCAAAGTTTTAAAAATATTTTCTGTTAAATCTTGTAGGGATAGCTCTTCCCATCAGTATAAAAAGGATATTTATGTTGCTAATGATAGAAATTATGCGATGGCGATATATGAAAAAGGGGCAGATAAGAAAATAAGATTTGAAATAGTAAAGAATATTGAAGCTGCAAACTTTTATAAGAAAAGCATGGATAGAGAAGAGTATCCATATCTTGTACCACAAACAAAGAATGGTGCAAAGATTAAATATTATCTTAAACGTGGAATGGCTGTCCTATTGTATGAAAATAATGCAGAAGAGATTGATTTTAATAATATGGAAGATATTATTAAGCGTCTCTATTTTATAACGGGCTTAGGACTGGATGGTTCATATGGTATGGTGACTTTGACACATGTGCAAGAAGCAAGAGATAAGTTAGAACCAAAGAAAGGTGCATTTAAAATGGGTGAGATTTACCGTCCTAAAATAAACTTAAGGCAGACTCAATTCCAAGGTCTCATAGAAGGAATTGATTTTAATATAAATATTCTGGGTGAATTAAAACCAATAAAAAGATAAAAACAAAGTTATGTTAAAGCGAAGCCTTGTCTTTTCATCCCCGGCAGGCCTGTCATTAAAAGACAGGCAGCTGGTTGTAGTTTTGAAAGAAACTCCCGATGAAAAACTTACTGTTCCCATTGAGGATATTGGCATTGTTATGATTGACAATCAGATGGTTTCGATAACAATTCCGTTGTTAAACTATCTTGCTGACAATAACGTTATGGTTATTATCTGCAATTCTAAAGGTATGCCTGCATCTACATTGCTAAGTTTTGATACTAACCATTATCAGGGAGAGATATTGCAAACTCAAATGGAAATATCTGAACCATTAAAGAAAGGACTTTGGAAACAGATTGTTGAGTCGAAGATTAAAAATCAGGCGATGTTGCTTAATAAGCTGGGTAAAAATGGCGACAGGCTTAAATCTTATTATAATAATGTAAAATCGGGTGATACAGATAATCGGGAAGGCATTGCTGCCAGAATATATTTCCAGGAACTTTTCGGAGTAAAATTCGTCAGGGATAGAAATATTCAAGGGGTTAATGCCTTACTTAATTACGGCTATACCATACTAAGGGCTGCAACTGCACGTGCTATTGTTGGGTCGGGACTATTCCCGGGTATAGGACTTTATCATCATAACAGGAGTAATCCTTTTCCTTTGGCTGACGATGTTATGGAAGCCTATAGGCCCTTTGTTGATGAAGCTGTATATCAATTATTATTAAGTGATTGTCTGGAACTTACGAAAAATGTTAAGACTAAGCTCATCAGTGTGTTATATACAGACGTGTTTTTCAAGAAAACATCGAGGCCATTGGGAATAGGTCTTACTTTTACAGCGTCTTCGTTGGTGAGATGTTTAAAGAAAGATGATAAGATACTTTCATTACCATTGCTACAATGAGTTTCAATCGTTTAAACGCCTATCATATTATGTGGCTCTTTGTAATGTTTGACCTGCCTACGCAAACGAAGAAGGATAAGCACCTTTCTGCTCTCTTTCGAAAGAATTTAGAGAAGGACGGATTTGTGATGTTCCAGTTCAGTGTTTACGCAAGGTTCTGTGGATCACTTGAGAGTGCAAAGGTCCATATTAAACGAGTTAGAGCTCTTATTCCTGAAAAAGGGATGGTAAGCATCTTGCAAGTAACCGATAAGCAATACTCTAATATTATCAATATTTGGGGTAAAATAGAAGAAAAGAAACGCCAAAGACCTATCCAACTGGAGTTTTTTTAGTATATTTGCAATATAAATACTACCTCATTTCGTTTCTATCATCTTATATTTATCGTTGAAAGTACTGATCTACAATAAGTTAAGATGTAT
>CALIIG010000240.1 GCA_938018155.1 uncultured Prevotella sp. | reverse complement strand
TGATTTTAGTTTGTTTCTTTATTTCAATATCAATCGGAAACCTTTGCGTTTCTTGTTGAAAGTGGTGCAAATATAGACGCAAAATTCGGTAATGTGCCAATTTGGCTGACAGCTTTATCCGATTTTAACAATTTAAATTTAACACTTAACGGCTCTTAAGCAGAAACAAGTTTTATTTTACATTCATTTAAAAACTTGCAAAAACTTAAATGTCAAAGTATAGGCTTCCGAATAATTTTATTACTTTTGCACGTATGGTAAGGCAGTGTCCCAGCTCGTCGCTGGCGTAAATTTTACGCGAGAGGAAAGTCCGGGCAGCATAAGGCACTCCACTTCTGAAAGTAGAAGCTATTGGTGACAGTAGGTAAAGGCAGAAGAAAATAACCGCCTCTTTGGAACTGGCAAGACACGTTTTGTTGGGCCGGAGGTAAGGATGAGAAGGTAGTGTAAGAGACTACCAGCTGGCGGGTGATCGCCGGGCTGTGCCGTCTGGAGGCTGTAAGTTCATGTATACCGTCGTCATGTTGAGGGTAGCCTGCCCGATGTGCCATGGGTACAACGACGGAGGGTAGAACGCTAAAGGTGCAGGGCGACCTGTAAGGTAGATAAATGACAGAGCTCCCTCTGTTTGTGGGGGATACAAAACCCGGCTTATCAGGGCACTGTCTTACCTTTTAAAATTAGATTTGAAGCGATGGCCATTGCCATCAAAGCCTTTGTTATCGTATGAGAGAACTGGAAGTAAACATATTAAACGACTATGAGCATTTAATAACTAATGCCATTGAACGACACTGTGACGAATCGAGTTTTCCTGAAATGGACGCGAACATTAGTCGTAAAGAACTTAATGATTATTTATATGAATACCAGTGTATTCTTGATAGCGAAGGGTCACAGCGTGTGCAGTTAACAAAATATGGTATTATAGCTGTTGTTCCGATTCTTATAATGAGTGCTTTTCCTGAGCAGATGCTCCCATGGAGACATCATTCTCTTTGGGTAGGTCTTTTCCTGGGTATAGCTATCGCCTTGCTTTTAAAGGGCTTTAGTATGCTAAGTGTACGTATCAGGTTATCGCATTTACGTAAACGATTTCCAGTTCAGGCTTCTTATTCAGATAAGGTAGCTGCGTATATGAAAAAAGAATTATAATAACCTAATAGCGAAAAATGGGAAATGACAAATCTTGAATTACCCAATTTTATGAATTATGCGGGGAAGTATAGCCCGGGTAATTTTATGGAAACAATCTCTCGTATTGCCAGACGTGCGGGTTCGAGACTTGTTTACGTGGCTTTAATCTTGTATTATACTTTGCAGAGCGACAGTGTGACGAGAAAAGACAAATTAATGATAGTAGGGGCCTTAGGCTATTTGGTAAGTTTATTTGATGTTGTACCTGATGCAATACCTATTGTCGGGCTTGGTGACGATTTTACAGTTTTACTTTATGTGTTAAAAAAAGTTTGGACAGATGTTTCACAAGATGTGAAAGACAAGGCGCATTCAAGACTAAGCAAATGGTTTGATGATGAGGAAATGTCAGAAGCCGATAATATTTTTGATGCTCCGGATGTATAATATTATTAATATAAATGAATTATCGAAAGATTATTCATGTTGACATGGACGCATTTTTTGCGTCAGTTGAACAGCTTGATCATCCTGAATTAAAAGGAAAGCCGATTGCCGTAGGTCATGACGGCCCGAGAGGAGTAGTTTCAACGGCAAGCTACGAGGCACGTTGTTTTGGAGTACATTCAGCCATGCCCATAGTTGCAGCCAAACGCCATTGCCCCGAACTAATTGTTGTTGAGCCAGACTATCATTACTATAAGGAAGTTTCAAAAAGGGTTCATAGAATATTTGCAGATTATACGGATAAGATAGAGCCTTTGTCAATAGATGAGGCTTTCCTTGATGTAACAGAAAGCAAGGTTGGAACAGGTTCTGCTGTTGAAGTTGCATGTAAAATACGCAGAAGGATAAAGAAAGAATTTCATTTAACGGCTTCTGCAGGAATATCATATAATAAGTTTTTAGCAAAGATAGCCAGTGATTATCGTAAGCCTGACGGACAATTCTCAGTAGGTCCGGAAGAGGCTATGGATTTTTTAGCACAGTTACCCGTTAATAGATTTTGGGGTGTTGGCGCAAAAACATGTGAGCGTATGCACAAGATGGGTATATTTACAGGTTACGATTTGCGTACTGTGTCACAGAAACATTTAACAGAAATGTTTGGGAAGATGGGTACTGTATATTATAATTTTGCGCGTGGCATTGATGAAAGAGTCGTTGAACCTGTCACAAATAGGAAGTCGGTAGGGTGTGAGCAGACGATGATGGAGGATATAACTCTGCAATCACAAATGTTAATTGAGCTATATCATCTTGTAATTGAGTTGGTTGAAAGGATTGGAAGAACAGGCTTTGATGGAAGAATCTTAACTCTTAAAATAAAATATTCAAATTTTAAGACGGTTACAAGGAGCGAGTCGTATGACCATTCTTTATTTACTAAAGATGAAATTCTTCATGAGGCTAAAAAATTATTGCAGAAGGTTGATTATTCTATAATGAAACCAGTTCGTCTGGTAGGCTTATCGTTATGTAAACTCGAAATGGAAAATAAACCTGTGAGTAATTCGGGATGGGTTCAGGGATGGTTAGATTTTGGCGAGGATATTCATCATTAATTAATAATATACTTGTCTGAACAAGAAAATATCTTTATCTTTGTGCACGCCTCTTGTGGACATAATTCTGTCGGGATAAAAGAGGCTTCAGTAAAAGAAATGACAGGCGAATCAGCGATAAAAAAAATGGGGAAACCCATAGTGACCCGAAGAAAGTTGCGTACGGTAAATTCCGGAAAGGGCAAAAAACGTGATGTAAAGCGTAATATCCCTACAGAACTTATCCCAATAGAAGAGGAAACGTGGCTCTTGCAACCTATTGCTGTAACCATGATGCGGCACGATTATTCGCTTATACAGATTCGAATATTAGTAAGTATTGTAGAGTTTATGCAAAACAAACTTTATGATATTTTAAACCGCAAGAAAATTCAACCAGAGATATTTCCTGATGTGGAGCTTGACGACGATGGACGTTTGGAGGTAAAAACATATTTCAAAACGTTGGGAGTCGATCCTAATCATTATCCTCAGCTTAGAGAAAGTTTAAAACTTTTGGCATCTGTCCCTGTTGAAATTCCATATAAAACCGCTGATGGGCGTAGCTATCAAAAAGTAACAAATCTTTGCGATGTGTATATTCCGAATGATACTGGTATTTATGAGAAATACGCATTATTGAAGATCGATCATGAAGTAGCACGACGTTTGGTTTCACTTGACCTTGGCTACCACAGGCTTGGGAAGCAAATTGTATTTGCTTGCAGAAATCGCTATACACAACGTATCTACATGTTTATAGAGAGTTGGATTGGTAAAGGCTTTACGGTTATTAATACGCTTGATTTCAGAAAAATGCTGCGGCTTGAAAGTCGATATAGTAAATTCAGTGACTTTTGTCGACGAGTTCTGGAGCCTGCTAAGGAGGAATTGTTGTCATTATCAGAAAATGGCTTCTGCGATTGCTATTTTAATTATGAGAAACGCTACAATCACAATCAGAGAGGCGGAGAACCTGATGAGTTGGTTTTTCATATTTATCATTCAAAGAATCGTCTGAATAGTAACCTTCTACGTATTACAGATATGCAACGTCAACAGTTTGCTGATATGCTGATACGTTATTTTGGCTTTGATATTACAGTGGCGGCGAAGATGAGTGAGCGTATTACCGCACAAAATTACCAGGATGCAGTATCAAAGTTAATGGAGCTGCGTAATCGGATGACCCATGATATGAGTATTAGTGATCGGGCTGCGTATACCTATGCCGCAATGGATAATCTGTTTAGAGGAGTTTCTATTGTTAGAAAGGGTTGATGGCATGAAGGGTAAAAAGCGATGATAAAATTTAAAATATATTTACGATGAGATCAAGAACAGCTACATGGTTTGAAACCAAAATACGTTATACTAAGACACAAGAAGATGGCAGACAAAAGCCGGTAACAGAACAGTATGTTGTTGATGCCTTGAGTTTCAGCGAGGCTGAAGTTGCTATTCTTGAAGAGATGAAGGTCTATATTAGCAGTGATTATAAAATAACAGATATTCGCCCGGCTACCTTTCATGAGATATTCTTTAGCGATTTAGATAAAGATGACAGATGGTATAAGACAAAGTTACAGTTTGTAACAATTGACGAAAAGACAGAGAGGGAGAAGCGTACAAATGTTACCTATCTCGTTCAGGCGGCTACATTAAACAGAGCCGTGAAGAATGTTGATGAAATTATGGGAGGTACAACAATAAATTATGATTTGGTATCGATAAACGAAACTTCTATAATGGATGTCTTTGAACACGATTTTAAATCAAAAGATCGTGGGCAACATTCAGAGAATACTATTCCTGAATACATGGAAAATGAGAATATGTTAAAGGGGGAAGAGTAATGGAGGATGACATTGTAAAGAATCTCCATAGTGTGCTTAGCAGTTTACCTAAAGGTGTACGGCTGGTTGCTGTTAGTAAATTCCATCCTAAGGAAAGTATTGAAAAGGCATATTCTGCCGGGCAGCGTGTTTTTGGTGAAAGCCACGAACAAGAGCTTAAGCAAAAGAAAGCTGCATTACCACAAGATATTTGCTGGCATTTTATAGGGCATCTTCAGACAAATAAGGTAAAGTATATTGCTCCTTATATTGATATGATAGAAGCTGTTGATTCTTTCAAACTAATGAAAGAAATCAACAAACAGGCACAGAAGAATAATCGTGTTATAGATATATTATTGGAATTACACATTGCAGTTGAAGAAGCAAAGTATGGATTTACAATTGATACTTGCCGTCAGATGCTTAAGGATGGTGAGTGGAGAGATCTTAAAAACATACGGATATGCGGACTTATGATGATGGCCAGCAATGTTGATGATCATGATCAGATTCGTAAGGAAATGCTGACGGCTGCAAATTTCTTTGATGAATTGAAGCGAGATTTCTTCTCTGATATAGAATATTTTAAAGAACGTTCATGGGGTATGAGCCATGATTATCTATTAGCGGTAGCGTGTCGCTCAACTATGGTGCGCGTAGGTACTGCAATATTTGGACAGAGAAATTACTAATACAAAAATTTATTTACTATTCTTATGAAAACAGGTAAGGTTGATGTTTTGCTAGGCTTACAATGGGGAGATGAGGGGAAAGGTAAAGTTGTTGATGTCCTAACTCCAGATTATGAAGTAATTGCTCGTTTCCAGGGAGGCCCTAATGCAGGACATACGCTGGCATTTGAAGGACAGAAGTATGTCCTGCGTAGTATACCGTCTGGTATATTCCAAGGAGGGAAAGTGAATATTATTGGTAATGGTGTAGTTTTGGCTCCTGACCTTTTTATGGATGAGGCAAAAGAACTTGAGAAAAGTGGGCATGAATTGAAGTCACGTCTTCACATTTCTAAGAAAGCCCATCTAATTATGCCTACACATCGATTACTCGACCAGGCCATTGAAGTTTCCAAAGGAAAGAATAGGGTAGGCACAACGGGAAAAGGGATTGGACCGGCCTATACGGATAAAGTGAGTAGAAATGGGTTACGGGTTGGGGATATTCTTAATGATTTTTCCGTAAAATATGAAGTTCATAAGAAACGTCACCTTAATATATTAAGATCCTTGGGATGGAATAATTTTGAAGGATTCGAAGAAATCGAGAAAAAATGGATGGAGGGAATTGACTACCTGTGTCAGTTTAACATTGTTGATAGTGAACATGAAATAAACCGTTTACTACGTGATGGTAAAACCATTCTTTGCGAAGGAGCCCAGGGTACAATGCTCGATGTTGACTTTGGAAGCTATCCTTTCGTTACGTCGAGCAATACTATTTGTGCAGGAGCTTGTACAGGATTAGGGATAGGACCGAATAAGATAGGTCATGTTTATGGAATTATGAAAGCTTATTGTACTCGTGTAGGGGCTGGGCCATTTCCAACAGAACTTTTCGATGAGACAGGACAGGCTCTTAGGGATATAGGTCATGAATACGGGGCGGTAACGGGACGTGAACGTCGTTGTGGTTGGATAGACCTTGTTCAACTTCGTTATAGCATAATGATTAATGGAGTTACAGAGCTTATTATGATGAAGAGTGATGTCTTGGATGGCTTTGATACCATAAAAGCATGTGTGGCTTATGAGATTCCTGATGGTTCCCAAACTGTTGATTTTCCATATGATATTGAACACGTAAAGCCTATATATCGTGAATTAAGAGGTTGGAATACAGATATGACCCAATATACTTCTGAAGAACAATTCCCGCAAACCTTTAAAGAATATATCGAATTTTTAGAGTCTGAATTAAATACTCCGATTAAAATTATTTCGGTTGGGCCCGATCGTAAACAGACAATCGTAAGAAAGTAATTAAACGATATTATAAATTATATAATGGGAAATAATAAACCTTCAATACCAAAAGGCACACGTGACTTTGGTCCTGACGAGATGGCCAAACGCAATTACATATTTAATACCATAAAAGATGTGTATGCATTATATGGCTTTCAGCAAATTGAAACTCCATCAATGGAGACTCTTCATACCCTAATGGGAAAGTATGGAGATGAGGGAGATAAACTCTTATTTAAGGTATTAAACTCTGGTAACTATTTTAAGGGAATAAGTGATGAAGAACTAACCGAACGTAATACGTTATATTTACAAACTAAATTATGTGAGAAGGGGCTTCGTTATGACTTGACCGTTCCCTTTGCACGCTACGTAGTTATGCACCGTGAAGAGCTACAATTGCCATTTAAACGTTATCAGATTCAACCTGTCTGGAGGGCAGACCGTCCTCAAAAAGGCCGTTATAGAGAGTTCTACCAGTGTGATGCTGATGTGGTTGGCTCTGATTCACTACTTAATGAAGTTGAACTGATGCAGATTGTAGATACTGTTTTCTCCAAGTTTGGCGTCAGAGTATGTATCAAAATCAATAATCGGAAGATCCTTTCTGGTATAGCAGAAGTTATCGGAGAAGCTGATAAAATTGTAGATATCACCATAGCCATTGATAAATTAGAGAAGATTGGGCTTGACAAAGTAAATGAAGAGTTACGTAATGATGGTATTTCAGACGAAGCTATCAATAAGCTTCAGCCTATTATTTCACTCTCCGGGACAAATGATGAAAAACTTAATATCATTCGCTATGTATTGAAAGATTCTGAGACAGGACTAAAAGGTGTTGAGGAAATCCAGTTTATACTTGATAGCTTAAAAGCTACAGGTTTGAATAATGCAATTGAATTAGACCTGACGCTCGCCCGTGGACTTAATTATTATACAGGTGCTATCTTTGAAGTTAAGGCACTTGATACATCTATGGGTTCTATAACGGGGGGCGGTCGCTATGATAATCTTACTGGAATCTTTGGTATGCCGGGTATCTCTGGTGTTGGTATCAGCTTTGGTGCCGATCGTATTTATGACGTACTTAACGCATTAGATCTTTACCCAAAGGAAGCAATTTCTGCAACACAATTGCTGTTTATAAATTTTGGAGAAAAAGAAACGGCTTATTGTCTGCCTATTGCAAAAATAGCTCGAGGAGCAGGAATAAGAACAGAAATGTTCCCGGATAATGTCAAAATGAAAAAGCAAATGAACTACGCTAATGCTAAACATATTGCTTTTGTTGCTTTGGCTGGTGCTGATGAGATAGCACAGAACAAGGTAACATTGAAGAATATGCTAACAGGTGAACAAAAATTGATTTCACCTGAAGAAATTCTGGAGGAAATAAAATAAAGCTATTAAGATTTTGGAATATTACGATGAAAGATCGTTTTTATAATCATATTCGATACGGGATTATTACAAGATCTGTCGAAAGATGTAATTTTTCCAATATTTTGTTTTGTACATTTAATATTTCTTCTTAACTTTGCACCAGCATTAGGAAGATGTGTAAATATCAATGAAGTTTAAAAGGTATGAGGATTAAGCAGCAAGCTTATAATAGACTTGTAGATCACGGGCTTCGTCCCTCCGTACAACGTCTTACAATAATGGAGTTTCTCTTGAAGCATCGCACCCATCCTACGGTGGAAGATGTGTATCAGGGTGTTGTAAGGTCAGTTCCTACATTAAGTCGTACAACTGTTTATAACACCTTGCGAATGTTTGCAGACATGCACATTGCTCAAATGATAACAGTTGATGATCATCGGGTTTGCTATGATGGAGATTTGCATCCACATGTTCACTTCTTTTGTAGAGAATGTGAACAGGTTTATGATCTGATGGATGAAGAGGCACCAAGTCTGCCACAGTCAATTAATATTGCAGGGCATTATGTTGACGAAGTGCAACTTTATTATAAGGGAATTTGTAAGAACTGTGCTTCAAAGAGAGAGTCTGGAACTTTAAAGATAAATAATTGATACTCTTTCTATTATACGATCATTATATTATACAAAAACATTATGAAAAAGAAATTTATTTGTACAGTTTGTGGTTACATTTATGAAGGGGAAGAGGCTCCCGCAAAGTGCCCGCTCTGTGGTGCTCCTTCCAACAAGTTTACAGAACTAACAGAGGACACAACCCCTGAATTTGCTGCTGAGCACAAACTTGGAATTGCACTTGAGGAGGATGTTCCTGCTGAACTCTTGAAGCATTGTCGTATGACTTTTGCTGGTGAATGTACAGAGGTTGGTATGTATTTGGCAATGGCTCGTCAGGCCGATCGTGAGGGCTATCCTGAAATTGCACGTGCTTTTGAGCATTACGCAATGGAAGAAGCCGGGCATGCCGCTCGCTATGCGGAGTTCCTTGGCCCAAGTATATTACATGACACAAAAACGAATGTGGAAGTACGTATGGCCGCAGAAAAAGGTGCCACCTCTGAGAAATTTGAAGCTGCAAAATTGGCAAAGGCTCATAATTTAGATGCTCTTCATGATAGTATTCATGAGATGGCGCGTGATGAAGCTCGTCACTCTGCCGGTTTTATGGGGTTGTACAAACGTTATTTTGAAAACAAGTAATCTGTTTTCCAAGAGGTCTGTTAATATAAAGAGAGTGTGTGCTATATCCATAGGATATGGCATGCACTCTTGTCTTTCTCATTGTTAATTCCATTCTTTAGTCTTTTCATTTTTTAATCCTTTACCTCCTATTTCATCCTTTAATTTTTATCCTTTACCTTACTTTAATCAAGAGTATTTATTAAAAAGCTCGTGAGCTTTTCGTTTTACTTTTCTATCTTTTTACTCTTTTACCTTTAATTTATTCCTTTAATTCTTTAATCTTTTAATCTTTTTTCTTACCTTTGCAACCGTTTGATTTTAAGTTGCAATGAGAGTTTCGGGAAATCAGAA
>CALIIG010000239.1 GCA_938018155.1 uncultured Prevotella sp. | reverse complement strand
TCGTAGCGGTGAGAACCGTCTGCATTCGTTTGTTTGATGATAATACCCTTGGTAACGGTCTTCGGTAACGATATACCCTCATCATCATCCTGAAGTCCGGTGAAGATTTCATAGGGATAACCGTCAAGCAATCCTACAAAAGCCACCCACTTTTCACGGTTATTCTGGAAACGAACCACATCGCAATCGAGCTCCGTCGGCCTCACTTCCTGAACAAGCGGATGAGGTATTGCCGCCATCGTTATTGGCTCAGGGGCTTCCTCTTTCTTCTGTTCCTTCTTGCTTTTCTTCGATACTGATATCATCACACCAGAACGACTGCCGTCCCGATATATCGTACAGCCCTTGCATCCTGACCGCCAGGCCTCAACGTATAGCTTGTTAACGAGGGCCTCATCCACATGATTTGGCAGGTTAACTGTGACGGAAATGCTGTGGTCTACCCACTTTTGGATGGCACCTTGCATACGTACTTTCATCAACCAATCAACGTCATTTGCTGTAGCTTTATGATATGGAGAACGTGCGACAAGCCCGTCAATTTCCTCTTGTGAGTACTTCTTTGTGGTATCAATACCGTTAATTCTCATCCACTCAAGGAACTTACGGTGATACACTATGTACTCTTCGAAGCTGTCTCCAACCTCATCTACGAAGTCGACATGGACGTCAGTGTCATTAGGATTAACCTTACGGCGGCGTTTATAAACGGGCATAAACACCGGCTCTATGCCGCTGGTTGTTTGCGTCATAAGCGATGTCGTACCTGTAGGAGCTATGGTAAGGCACGCGATATTGCGGCGACCATACTTCGTCATGGCCGCATACAGTTCGGCATCAGCCTCTTTTATACGATTGATAAAAGGATTATTCTGTTCACGTTTCGCGTCATATATTTCGAAAGCACCGCGTTCTTTCGCCATTGTTACTGAGGAACTGTAGGCATTCAACGCCAGTGTTTTCTGTACTTCAACTGCAAAATCGGTAGCCTCCTGCGTGCCATAGCGCAGACCTAACGCCGCCAGCATATCACCTTCAGCCGTAATTCCCACGCCCGTACGGCGGCCCATCCCGCTCTTTCGCTTAATTTTCTCCCACAAATGATATTCTGTATGCTTAACGTCGGCGTCCTGAGGATCGCGACTTACTTTCTGCATAATGAGGTCAATCTTCTCCATTTCCAGGTCAACGATGTCGTCCATGATGCGCTGTGCCACCTGAACGTGCTCACGAAACTTATCAAAATTGAATCGTGCTTCGGATGTAAACGGATGCTCAACATAGCTGTAAAGATTGATGGATAGCAAACGACAGCTGTCGTATGGGCACAGCGGAATCTCACCACAAGGGTTGGTACTAACCGTCTTAAAACCTAAATCGGCGTAACAATCAGGAATACTCTCCCGCAAAATAGTGTCCCAAAACAGAACGCCAGGCTCGGCACTCTTCCACGCATTATGCACAATCTTATCCCAAAGCTCGCGTGCTGATATTTCCTTTTCGACGGCTGGCTTGTCACTGTCAACAGGGAATTGCTGCACATAAGGCTTATCTTCTATGGCAGCCTGCATGAAAGCATCGTCAATTTTCACGCTAACGTTAGCACCTGTAACCTTTCCTTCGGTCATCTTGGCATCGATAAATGCCTCCGCATCGGGATGTTTTATACTTACCGAAAGCATTAAAGCTCCGCGCCTTCCGTCTTGTGCCACCTCACGTGTAGAGTTACTAAAGCGTTCCATAAAAGGTACAAGGCCCGTAGATGTCAATGCCGAGTTGTTCACAGGACTGCCTTTTGGCCTGATCTGACTGAGGTCATGGCCTACCCCTCCGCGCCGTTTCATCAGCTGAACCTGCTCTTCATCTATCTTCATTATGGCACCATAGCTGTCAGCGTCGCCCTCAAGGCCAATCACAAAACAGTTGCTAAGCGATGCCACCTGATAGTTATTACCGATACCTGTCATCGGACTTCCCGCAGGAATAATATATCGAAAATGGTCAAGAAGGTCGAAAATTTGTTGCGCACTCATCGGGTTCTCGTACTTTTTCTCTATGCGAGCCACCTCGTTTGCGATGCGCCAGTGCATATCTTCCGGCGATTTCTCATAGATATTGCCAAAGCTATCCTTCATCGCATACTTGTTAACCCATACCCGTGCGGCAAGTTCGTCACCTCCAAAATAATTCAGAGAGGCCTCAAAAGCCTCATCATAAGAATAGTTCTGCTGATTATCCATCGAAAAATTTAATGTTAAAGGGAGTAATGTCTTTGATGCAAAGCTACAAAAGTTTTTCTGAAAACAGACAACTTTATATATATATTTCCAGAAAAACTTTCCCGTTTTGGATAATTTCTCTAACTTTGCATCGTAATAAAAATACAAAAATGGAAAGCCTGAAACACCGGAAAAGCATCAGGAAATATTCGTCAAAAGAGGTTCCCTCGCAGCTCCTCACCGACCTCTTAGAGGAAGCTGAACGTACTCCCACGATGGGTAACCTGCAACTTTACAGTGTCATCAT
>CALIIG010000238.1 GCA_938018155.1 uncultured Prevotella sp. | reverse complement strand
GATTGCTGCACGTTAATCTTGCCACGGGCACGGTCGAAATTATCGGCTGTAACGCCCACTACAAGGTAATCGCCCAACGCTTTTGCCCGTTGTAATAAGCGTATATGTCCCTTGTGAATGAGGTCGAAGGTGCCGTAGGTAATCACTTTCTTCATAGTCGTAGGTTATAAAAGCCCGCGTTCGAGCATGTTGTTCATAGCGTTGATAAGCCGCGTGTTATCGTCGATAGTAAGCGAACCGATGTGGCCTACGCGGAAAACGCGGTCGCGCATAGCCCCACCGTTAGGACAAATCCATATATTATATTCGTCCTTAAGCGTGGTAAAAACATCGTATGCCGACACACGTTGCGGATGAAGAGGCGTTACTGCATTGCCTGGTGCATGCGAAACAAAGCTTAACGGCAGGTGTTTTACACGCTCACGAAAGTCGTTTGTAATAGTTTTTATTTTGTTAATCTCCGACTCAACACCTCCTGCCGTATCTATTTCATGCAGGCGTTGATTAATCTGACGGAGAATTCCTACGGCCGGTGTAAACGGTGTTTGTCCACGTTCGCCGTTTTTAAGTGCATCCTTCAGGTCGAAATACATACACCCTGCACGATGATGATTAACGCGGTCAACACCGTTTGGAGAAAGTGTTATAATTGATATTCCAGGCGGACAAGCCAGTGCTTTCTGCGAGCCTGTAATCATAACGTCGGCCCCAAGTGCTTTCATGTCGAAGGGATCGGCCAAAAAAGAACTGATGGCATCAACCACAAGAAAAAGGCCGTTGCGCTTACAGAAGTCGCTAATAAGGTTAATATCGTAGTGAACACCAGTTGAAGTTTCGTTTACATTAACCAGAAAACCCGTGTAACCCTTGTGTTCATAGGGTTCGAGCATAGTAGCATTTATATCATATCCAAACTGTGGAACAAGCTCGGTATAGGGTATTTGGTGGAGCTGACAAAGGTCGACGAAACGCTGTCCAAAGCTACCGCCGTTAACAATAAGCAGTTTATCGGCAGGGGTAAAGCAATTCATGATGGTAGCTTCCATAGCAGCCGTACCCGAACCCGTAATGAAAAGTACCCTCGATGCATCGTCAGCACGAGCAAATTTCTTTACTAACGCTTCGTTTTCAAACATAGTTTGAGAGAACTCTGGCGTCCTAAAATAGGGAACTTGCTCACCTCCGATAGCTCTGACAGCATTACTCGACATGACGGGTCCCACCGTAAAATTCAACATTTCATTATCGTTTTGCATCGTAAAATAGGGTTTTATTGCTGAATGTTTAAATTTGAAAGCCTTATAAAAAACAGAAGTGAAGTTATCTATTATCAACCTCAAATTATCTGTAAATAAGGCTTTTATTATTTACTTTTTTATAAAACCGAAGGTCTTAATGCTGGTATAACGTCGCCAAATATTAAGTTTTCGCTTTTGGGGTACGCCATGTCGGCGGATGTAATCGCGTGCACCTTCGAGCATACGCTGTGCTACTTTGCCATCGATATAAGGGTCATAATTGGCTATTACCCATTTACGAAGCTCGAGATACTTTTTATTTTCCTGTACCTCGTCAATCGCACTACACAGCTCATCAGGGTTATTAATGTTCTTCCAATAAATGTCTTTTGAAATAGCATTAAGCGTAACGACGGGCTTATTGAGCAATAAAAACTCGTAGATGGTTGAAGAAGTGTCGCTAATCATCACATCGGCCATCAGCATATACTTGGTTATACTGTAATCGTCGACAAAAATGATGTTAGGATATTGTACCGCCAAAGCCTTGTACTCATCAACCCATTCCTGACACGTAAGGGGGTGGAACTTAATAAACAACAAAATATCTTTTTGCTGAGATAGTTTTACTAAATTCGACTTAATAAGGGGAATGGAAGTTAATTTTGGTGAAAACGTAGGTGCATAAAGCACTATTTGCTTGACGTTATATTGATGGAGAAGCTGCGTTCGCTCGGTATCGAAGTCATGTCGATGGTGGAAAATCCAGTCTTGACGAGGCCATCCTGTCTCCAATACCTCGAAATCGCCATACTTCTGTGACAATTTTTTGAAATGCTTAGTAAAGTAAGGACCTTGCGTAAAATAAGTATCAAAGTATCTACGGATAATCCAATGGTCTTTTTTCTCGGCTGCATACCCGTGGAATATCTGTATTTTTACTCCAGAAAGGTAGTAAGGGACAATGTTTCCAGGCACAAAAACAGCTTCGGGCATGAAGTTATAGGTTTCCTGCATGCTCGTTGTCCAATGAACATCGTGCTTTAAAGGGAAGTTGGGTATTTTCTTTTCGTGCACATACCACAGCACTTCGTTACCGCCTTCGCGGTCGGCTTCGATTTGGATAGGATTTAAAATGTCAATGGCATACTTATTTTCACAAAACAGAACTATTCGCATAACGAGTGTAATTATTTCGAGTAAAAGTAAACATTAATGCCCAAAAACTACCTAAACCGTTATTTATTTTTGATGTTATGGCACTTAAAAGAACGAAATATTAAATTGCGATTGATGAACCGCAATTTAATTTAATTTTCATCATTAAAGGCAGCTTGTTCAGCTGCTGCAATAATTTCTTCCTTGTCTTTTTCCCTTGAGCTAATATCGCTAAGGTCAAATTCGTCAGGATGTAAAGCATTATCTTCATGCTGCGGGGTAATATTCTCATCGTGTTCTGCAGCAGCACTCTCATCCTCGGTGAAAACCGTTTCACGAAAAGTTGTCTCATGCTTATCGTCATTATTGTTATCTGCATCAGAGCTTACAATAAAAATTTGTGACGGATTTGTATCAGGGATACCCTCGGTAGGCTCTTCTTCCATCTTTGTACGCTCGGCTTTTGCAGCAAAAACCTGGTCAATAAACAGAGGTTCTTTTCTTAATTTGTTGAGTGTATCTTTAGAAGCGTTTTGCTGACTCTCCTTTTTTGAAAAGCCTTTACCCAAGCATCCCTCAACACCTTCGAGAATAACCAGATATGAGAAGACAGGACTTCCATCCTTATCCTTGCTTTCCTGAATAAGTTCAAAACTGAGCTTAATACGGTTTTTCTGACTCCATTCAATAAGTTTGCTCTTAAAATTAACCTCCTTATAAGCAACCTTATCAATATTAATCATCTGTTTAAGGATACGTTCCTTCAGGAAAACCATGCAGGCATCGTAGCCACGGTCGAGGTAAAGTGCACCAACAAGGGCTTCGAAAGCATTTCCTCCCATATAGCTATTGTGTGAAAGGGAATGACCACTCGACAAAATGAGTTTATTGATACCCATTTCACGTGCCAGCCTGTTAAGCGTTTCACGCTGTACCAACTTCGAACGCGTATTGGTTAAAAAGCCTTCACGCTTACCAGGAAAATGACGATACACTATATCTCCCACCGCAGCATCGAGTATTGCATCGCCTAAAAATTCGAGGCGTTCGTTGTTAACAGGCCTGCCTTTTTTGTTACGGTGCATCACACTCTTGTGCATGAGTGCCATCTTATAAAAGCTGATGTCATGAGGATACAGGCCTATAATATGATATAAAGAAGAATAAAGCTCCTTCTCCTTGCGGAAAGGGAGCTTTATCCAGTCAATTATGTTGATGAACATCAAGTTATTATTCGGCATATTTTTTGAATACTACACATGCATTGTGACCACCAAAACCAAATGTATTTGACAAAGCAGCACGAACTTTACGCTTTTGAGCGTGGTTGAAGGTAAAATTCATATTGTAGTCGAGTTCCGGATCGTTATCACCTTCCTCATGGTTAATAGTAGGAGGTACAATATCATTCTGTATACTCAATACGCAAACCATTGCTTCAACAGCACCTGCAGCACCAAGGAGGTGACCGGTCATACTTTTCGTTGAGCTGATATTCAACTTGTAAGCATCCTCACCAAAGAGATCCTTTATAGCCTTAGCCTCTGAAATATCTCCTACATGGGTAGATGTTCCATGAACATTTATATAATCGATATCAGAAGTATTGAAACCTGCATCTTCCAGTGCCGACTTCATAACTAGCTTTGCACCTAAGCCTTCCGGGTGAGAAGCGGTGATATGATATGCATCAGCACTCATGCCTTCGCCTACCATTTCAGCATAGATTTTTGCACCACGCTTCTTAGCATGTTCAAGTGTTTCAAGGATAAGACATCCTGAACCTTCTCCCATTACAAAGCCATCACGGCTTGCACTGAACGGGCGGCTCGCATGTTGTGGATCATCATTACGGGTAGAAAGAGCGTGCATGGCATTGAATCCTCCTACGCCACATTCGCAAAGAGCAGCTTCGGCACCTCCCGCTACAATTACATCAGCTTTACCCATACGCAGCAAATTAAAAGCATCGGCCAATGCGTGAGTTGAAGAAGCGCAAGCACTTGTTGTAACATAGTTTGGACCGTGGAAACCATAAAGCATGCTAATTTGCCCGGCTGCGATGTCGGATATCATCTTCGGGATGAAATAAGGATTGAATTTTGGACCATCTTCTACATGCTGTCCATAATACATTACTTCATCCTGAAATGTTTTAATGCCACCAATACCTATACCGTATACAACTCCTATACGGTTTTTGTCTTCCTTTTCCAAGTCTAGACCCGAGTCGTTTACACCTTGTATGGCACTGATAAGTGCCAATTGTGTACAACGATCCATCTTGCGGGCATCTTTACGATTGATGTATTTGTCAACATCAAGGTTCTTTACCTCACAACCAAACTGCGTCTTAAAATTAGCTGCGTCAAAATGTGTAAAAGGAGCAGCACCGCTTTTACCCTCCAATAAGCTCTTCCAGGTTTCTTCTGCAGTGTTGCCTAAAGGTGTAACAGCACCTATACCTGTTACAACAACTCTATTTAATTCCATGTAATATTGTAGTTTAAAAAAAATTAGCGTTTAATGACACTATCGACATTAAACGCTAAAGGCCTTTCGCTCAACTTATTATTTAGCGTTTTCCTGAATATAGTTGATAGCGTCCTGTACTGTCTGAATAGTTTCAGCTTTATCATCAGGAATAGAGATACCAAACTCTTTTTCAAATTCCATAATCAGCTCAACGGTGTCAAGTGAGTCTGCACCAAGGTCGTTTGTGAAACTTGCTTCGGGTTTTACCTCTGCTTCATCTACACCCAGTTTATCAACAATAATAGCCTTAACTTTAGATTCAATTTCTGACATAATTGTAATATTATTAAATGTTATAAATATATTTTTCCAAAAATCGGTTGCAAAGTAACTAACTTTTTAGCAATTAAACAAATAAAAGATGAAAAAAATACCTTTATTTTGCACAAATACTACATATATGTGCATAAAAATGTCTATTCCTTTTTTATAGTAAAGTTATTGCATAGTTGAAAATAAGTTATTAACTTTGCAGATATCTAAATCAATCTGATAGATATGACTTTTACTCAACAATGTAACGAAATCTTCAATAAAGCTATTGAAGATTATCATCTTAGGGATAACATTGATACACCTATCAATAACCCTTATGAAAAGGGTTCAATAGAGAACTGTCTTTATTTAAAGTGCTGGATTGATACTGTACAATGGCATCTCGAAGATATTATCCGTGATCCGCACATTGATCCTTTAGAAGCTTTGGCTTTAAAACGTCGTATTGACAGAAGTAATCAGGACAGAACTGACCTTGTTGAGCAGATTGATTCCTACTTTCGACAAATTTATTCGGATGTAAATCCACAACCAGATGCACGCCTCAACACAGAAAGTCCGGCATGGGCAGTTGACCGTCTATCTATTCTTGCGCTCAAAATATATCACATGCGCGAGCAAGTCGAAAGAAAAGATGCTTCAGAAGAACATATTTCACGCTGCAAATCTAAACTAAATGTTCTTCTTGAACAGCAAACTGACTTATCTACTGCCATTGACCAACTGTTAGAAGATATTCAGGATGGTCGCAAATACATGAAGGTTTATCGACAAATGAAGATGTACAATGACCCAAGTACAAATCCTGTTCTTTATAAAAATAAGAACGAATAAGCCTTAATCTGTTACACCCTTAATCATTGTTTTTAAATGAAGACAGAGCATATACTCGTCATACGTTTCTCAGCAATGGGCGACGTGGCTATGACAGTTCCAGTAGTATATGCTCTTGCAAAGCAATATCCCCAATTAAGGATAACCATGCTTTCAAAACCTTTTGCCCGACCTTTTTTTGAAAATCTGGCTCCAAATGTAAACTTTATGGAAGCCGATACCAACGTAGAATATCATGGGATAAAAGGATTAAATACACTTTATAAAAAGTTAACGGCAAAAAAAATTACAGCAATAGCTGATCTTCATAATGTTTTAAGAACAAGCTATTTACGCATACGGTTCAATCTTGCTAATTATAAAGTAGCTCATATTAATAAGCATCGTAAAGAACGTAAAGCACTAATAAAACGCAATAATAAAATATTAAAGCCCATTCCAACTGCTTTTGAGAATTATTCAAAAGTGTTTGAAGAATTAGGCTACCCTATAAATATAGAGTTTTCAAAACTTTTTTCACAACCAAAAATTTATTTATGCTCACTGCCTGATATAATAGGTGAGAAAAAAAAAATCCAGCAATGGATTGGAATTGCACCATTTGCTGCACATCAAGGTAAAGCTTATCCATTACCTCTAATGGAAAAAGTAATTGAGAAAATTATAAAAACATATCCTTCATGCCGTATTTTTCTTTTTGGAGGAGGACAAAAAGAAAAAACTTTATTAGAAGGCATTGCAAATAAATACCCTCACTGTACTAATGTAGCAGGACTTCTTAAAGGACTTCAGCAAGAATTAAAACTTATGTCTAACCTTGATCTTATGATATCAATGGATAGTGCTAATATGCATCTTGCATCGCTCGTCGCCGTGCCTGTCGTAAGTATTTGGGGAGCAACACATCCATTTTCCGGGTTCATGGGGTGGAATCAACGAATGGAAAATACCGTACAAATAGACCTTTATTGCCGTCCCTGTTCCATCTTTGGTAACAAACCCTGCTTCCGTGGCGATTATGCGTGTCTTAATCGTATTAGTCCAGATATGGTGTTTAGTAAAGTAGAATCCATACTTAGCAATTGTGAATAACTTTGTTTATAATCAGGTTAATATCCCCCTTATAAGTTAATCCATAACTTTTATTTTATCCACACCTATGTTGCAAATAATTAAGTAGTGTGGATATCAATATATTTATCCTATCATTAAATAATACTTATCAACATAATATTACCAGAAAATATTATCAACACATACATTATCAACCATCAAACCATAATGTTGACAACTCCTTAACAGCCTGAAATAAAAATCAAAAATATTAGAT
>CALIIG010000237.1 GCA_938018155.1 uncultured Prevotella sp. | reverse complement strand
CGCAGCCGTCGCAGTGTGTTTACGACGCCCGGAAGAGGTGTTGCCGGAAGACGGAGAAGCGATTTCCCCAGGCTGATAATCTTCAAAAGCTGCTCATTGCTCAGGCGTCCGCCCGAAACCCGAACGGCATTCTCAATCATTGACAGCGTAAACGCTTTGCTGCCGTAACCCAATGACACCATATTTGAGGTTTCAACTGAAAAAAGACGGGACGAAATTTCATCGTACGAACCATATGATGACAATAATTCACAATAAGCCTTTTCGACAGAATTAAAGGCTCCCTGACAGTCCCAGAGCGTATCGTCGGCATCAAAAGCTACGAGCTTTATATTGTGAAATGGCTGTAATTGCATAAACCCATATTGACAAGGAGACAATAATCAAAACCCCTTGTCGTGCAACAAAGTTAGCGAGATTTTCTGAGAAGGATAGATAAAAAAGGGTAAAAACACAAGTTTCTTATAATTTTCTGTTACCTTTGCATGACAGAGCGACACAACTCAACATAAGAAAAAGAGGTTGCTATAATACTGTTTATGACGCTTCGCATTAAGAAACTCGACATATTTATTGTCCGTCAATTCGGACTTCTTTTTGTCGGAACTTTCTTCATCTGCCAGTTTGTACTGATGATGCAGTTCCTGTGGAAGTATATCGACGACCTTATTGGCAAGGGATTAACGCTCGATGTATTGGCCCAATTCTTCTGGTACATGAGCATTATGCTCGTACCGCAAGCCCTGCCACTGGCTATTTTGCTCAGCTCGCTGATTACATTCGGTAACCTTGGCGAAAGTTCGGAGCTTACAGCCATAAAGGCAGCGGGCATTTCGCTGATGCAAACGTTCAGGTCGCTCATTGTCATTGTTTCGCTGATAACCATTACTTCTTTCGTGTTCCAAAACAACATTGGTCCCCATGCCAATATGAAGCTGACACAATTGGTCATATCAATGAAGCAGAAAAGCCCTGAACTGGAAATACCTGAAGGCATTTTCTACGATGGAATACCCGATTGCAACATCTACGTTCAGAAAAAAAACATAGAGACGGGCAAACTTTACGGCATTATGATATACCGTATGACCAACAGCTATGAGGATGCCGCTATCATCCTTGCCGACTCGGGCATGATTCAATCGACCGCTGAAAAAAAGCACCTTATATTGTCGTTATGGAGCGGTGAGTGGTTTGAGAACATGCAGGAACAGCAGTTTGGCGGGAGTGCTGCAGTGCCCTATCGCAGGGAAACTTTCACCGATAAGAAAATTATACTCGACTTTAACGGCGACTTCAGCCTTACTGATGCGGCTACGCTCTCAAACAACGCTGCAGGAAAAAGCCTGGCACAAATTACCTATGCCATTGATTCATTAAACCATAATTATGACAGCATAGGGCGTGCGTTCTACGATGAAGCCAGAAGAATGTACTATGTAACGCCGGCTATCAGCCGCCACGACTCGTTAAAAGCCGTAAATTACGCCAGGAAACAGGGCTTAAACATAGATGAAATTTTTAAGAAACTAAAACCTGAAGACAAGCAGATGGTGCTGTCGACGGCCTTAGGAAGGGTGCAACAGGAAAAAAGCGACCTGGAATTTAAAGCATTAATGACAACCGATGCAGAGAAAATTCTGCGCCTGCATCAAATGGAGGCTATTAATAAATTTACACTTTCGCTGCAATGTCTGCTGTTTTTCTTCATTGGTGCACCTCTCGGCACGATTATTCGAAAGGGCGGTTTAGGGTTGCCGGTGATTATATCGGTGTTGGTTTTCATCCTATATCTTATTGCAGATACGTCGGGGTTCCGAATGGCAAGGCAGGGTTCGTGGAGCGTTTGGTTCGGCAAGCTGATAGCAATGGGTATGATGACCCCTGTGGCAGTGTTTATTACATACAAGGCTTTAAACGATTCGGTAGTGTTTAATGCCGACGGATGGAAGAGCTTTATGATGCGTGCATTGGGGCTTCGCGACAAAAGAAATATATCATCCAAGGAGGTTATTATTGAAGAACCACACTATGAGGACGATGCCAATGCCTTAATCAATATAACAGAAGACATTACACGCTACTCAAAACAGCACAATTTGGTATCACCCCCTAATATAATTAAGGTGTTCTTCAGGTATCAGCGCGACAATGAAATAGAAGAAATCAACACCCGGCTCGAAGCTGTTATCAAAGATTTGTCGAACACACGCGACAGACAAATACTGAGTTTGATTAACCAATACCCCATATTAATCCTGAAAGCACATACAAGGCCTTTCGACAAGAAATGGGAAAATATACTGGCGGCCATCATTCTGCCGGCAGGTATATTCTTCTATCTGCGTATGTGGAGATTCAGATGGCGGCTGCTTCGTGACCTGCAGATGATTAAAGCAACCAATACAAGCATTATAAACTACACGAAGAGGCAACTTGTTAATCAGCAAAGAGCATAGCTCCGGCAATATAGGCATACGGGAACAACAACAAACAAAATTTACATTAAAATAAAAAAATACAGATATGGCAGACTTTAAATTAAGCAGCATAAAAGACGCACTACAGGACTTTAGGCAAGGAAAGTTTGTTATTGTAGTAGATGACGAAGACCGTGAAAACGAGGGAGACCTTATTATTGCAGCAGAAAAAATTACACCAGAGAAAGTAAACTTTATGCTAAAAAATGCCCGAGGCGTGCTGTGCGCACCGATCACGTTGTCGAGAGCTGAAGAATTAGACCTGCCACATCAGGTTGCAGACAATACTTCTATGCTGGGAACACCTTTTACAATTACCGTAGACAAGTTGGAAGGATGTACCACGGGCGTATCAGCTCACGACCGCGCGGAAACGATAAAAGCCCTTGCCGACCCGAAGGCTACGCCACAGACTTTCGGCCGACCCGGCCATATTAACCCGCTCTACGCACAGGATAACGGTGTGCTGCGACGCTCGGGCCATACCGAGGCTGCCGTAGACCTTTGCAAATTGTCAGGCTTATACCCTGCCGGTGCGCTGATGGAAATCATGAACGACGACGGAAGCATGGCACGTATGCCTCAGTTACAGGAGAGGGCTAAGGAATGGGGACTGAAGATTATTACCATTAAGGATCTTATAGCATACCGTTTAAAGAAAGAAACAATTATTGAAGTGGGCGAGAATGTTGACCTGCCTACAAAATATGGCCATTTTCGTCTTGTTCCTTTCCGCCAGCAATCGAACGGCCTGGAGCACATGGCACTGATTAAAGGTACATGGAAAGAGGACGAACCTATTCTTGTACGCGTACACTCTTCATGCGCGACAGGTGATATTCTCGGAAGCATGAGATGCGACTGCGGGGAACAATTGCATAAGTCGATGCAAATGATTGAAGAAGAAGGTAAGGGGGTTCTCATCTACATGCAGCAGGAAGGACGTGGCATTGGCCTGATGAACAAGATTGCTGCCTATAAGCTGCAAGAGGAAGGTATGGACACTGTAGATGCCAATATACACCTTGGCTTTAAACCCGATGAGCGCGATTATGGATGCGGTGCACAAATGTTACGGCATCTCGGCGTTCATAAGATGCGATTGCTTACGAATAATCCTACCAAGCGTGTGGGCTTGGAAGCATACGGTCTGGAAATAGTAGATAATGTCCCTATTGAAGTAACACCAAACAAATACGATATAACCTATCTTCGCACCAAGCGCGACCGTATGGGACACACGCTGCACATTAAATGATATTGCAGATATTTATGTCGGCAATATTTACAATAAAGAAACAGATATATCGTTTTAGGAATTGAAAAGACATACTTTGTAGAACTACTTTTCATAAAGAAGGAGAATATTATGGCACAATTATCAGAACGTCTGAACAGGCTTGCTCCCTCGGCAACACTGGCTATGTCGCAGAAAAGCAACGAAATGAAAGCACAGGGTATCGACGTCATTAATATGAGTGTAGGCGAGCCTGACTTCAACACGCCAGAACATATCAAAGAGGCTGGCAAAAAGGCCATTGATGATAACTTCTCAAAATACTCGCCCGTACCCGGATATTTGAATTTAAGAGAAGCTATATCAGAAAAGCTCAGCCGTGAAAACGGGCTGAACTATTCAACACAGGAAATTATTGTCGGCACTGGTGGTAAACAGGGAGTATGCAACAGCATTCTTGCCTTAGTGAACCCGGGAGATGACGTTATCATCCCTGCCCCCTACTGGGTAAGCTATCCACAGATGGTAAAACTGGCGGGAGGTGCACCTGTTACCGTAAGAACGGCATTTGAGAACAACTTTAAAATAACAGCCGAACAGCTGGAAAAAGCCATTACTCCAAAAACAAAGATGCTGATTCTGTGTTCGCCAAGTAATCCCACCGGGAGTATTTACTCACAGGAAGAACTTGACGAGTTGGCAAAAGTAGTCCTGAATCATCCTGACCTTTATGTACTATCGGATGAAATTTACGAACACATTAATTATATAGGAAAGCATGCAAGTATAGCTTCCTGCCATGGAATGAGAGAAAGAACCATTATATGTAATGGTGTTAGTAAAGCATACGCCATGACAGGATGGCGTTTAGGGTGGGTTGCAGCACCTTCATGGATTGTCAAAGGGCTTAACAAACTTCAGGGACAATATACAAGCGGTACATGCGACGTGAGCCAAATTGCGGCACTTACAGCTTATAAAGGTTCACAAAAATGTGTAACAGAAATGCGCGAAGCCTTTAAAAGACGCCGCGATATCATCGTAAACCTTGCCGGGGATATTCCTGGTCTGGAGGTAAATATTCCGGCAGGAGCTTTCTATCTTTTCCCAAAATGTTCATATTTCTTTGGTAAAAGCAATGGAACAAGGACGATTAGGAATTCAACTGATTTTACC
>CALIIG010000236.1 GCA_938018155.1 uncultured Prevotella sp. | reverse complement strand
TTGTTGTTTTATGGCAGTTCAGGCGGCAGGCCTGTGCCGTCGGGCTATTCTCCCAGAATCTGCATGGCGTGCTCTTTCACCTTGATTTCCTTCGGATGGAAGATTTGAACGATGGTTCCTTCTTCGTCAGCGATGAAGGTTGTACGAAAGGCTCCCATGTAGGTTCTGCCGGCCATCTTCTTCTCTCCCCACACACCCAGCTCGTCCATTAACCGATGTTCGGTATCGCAGATGAGGGGAAAGGGCAGGTTATATTTCTCAATGAACTTCTTATGCGACCTGGCATCCTGCGCACTAACGCCAATAACCGCATAGCCTTGTGCAAGAAAACGCTCGTAATTATCGCGCAGGCTGCATGCCTCGTTGGTACACCCGGGGGTAGAGTCTTTCGGATAGACGTATAGTACAACCTTTTTTCCTTTAAGCCCGCTGGTGTTCCATTCCTTACCATCTTGGTCAATGCCGAGATATTCGGGCAGTTTTTGTCCTGTTTCCATATTGTATTTTATTTACTTATAAAATGGGGATGCAATGCGTCCCCGTAGTTAGACTGATATTTATATCCGTTAAGGGTAAAACCTTTCAGCTGTCCGGCCGATGTTATTCTGTTGCGAATGATGTAACGTGCCATGGCTCCACGGCAGCTCTTTGCGTGCACGGTTACGGTTTTTAATTCAATACCCTTGTCAACCATAAACAACGG
The DNA here is from genome assembly GCA_938018155.1 of uncultured Prevotella sp. GTDB lineage: Bacteria > Bacteroidota > Bacteroidia > Bacteroidales > Bacteroidaceae > Prevotella. The sequence goes on along the minus strand of CALIIG010000236.1, from coordinate 5,147 downwards.
ACGCATCACATTTACTTCGTTACATACGCGCCTCCAGTCAAAAAGGTGTTCGTATTCCTCGGTGGCAAGGTGCAGCAATATGCCGTCGTCGGCCTTCGCGGCTGTAATCAATGCGTTGGTAAGACGGGGTTTCCAAAAGTCGGTGAGGCGGTCACCATGGGCACTTAACAGTTGTGAGCGTTCCTCAAGTCGATACGGATGTATGAGGTCTAAAGGCCTGAGCATGCCGTATAAAAACGACAGGATGAACAGATGCTGCTGTGCAAACGTAAAATCTTCTGCGTTAAAACCTGAGGCTTTCAGGTATTTGTAAGCCTGACCATTGTAGGCAAGGATGGCGGGAACAAGCTCGTCTTTAACCGTAAACGATTGAAAGCGGAGCCTGTTTTCGGCTGCAATTTTGTGGTTACAGTTTAAGATGGCGGCCAATTCTTCAACCGAATGCGTGGCAAGCTCGCGTGCAAACGCCTCGGCCTCACGCTTAAAACGCGGCTCTGTGGTTATTGGGACAGCTGTTTCCCATTTGGAATTCATTATTTTTGCGTTGGCAAGAATGATCTGCATAAAACTAAAGCCCGTTCGTAATTTCTGCAAATATATAAATATTCTGACGTCTGGCATCATGTTGGGCTCAATATTTTGTTGGGCAACAGCTTTGTCGGAATCCATGTTTATGGCGAAACGGACATCTGATTACATCAGTAAGCCCGGCGTTGTGCGATTTTTTAAGGGAAGAACAGGGCGTAGAGGTCGTCGTCCGACGGCCGTCAGCAATGCATACGGCGGCCGTCGGACGATGGGTGTGACGGCCGTCAGCAGCGCGTATGACGGCCGTCGAACGATGACCTGACAGGTTTAAAGGCAGATGAATGGCGAAATAGAGGTAAAAACTATTCGTAATAAAGCAGGATAAAACGGCCCGTACAGACGGCATCCTTGTTTCGGTTATCGATAATCGGGAATATGGCAGAGGCCTGGTTTAAGCGTGGAAAGCATGAGAAGTGGGGATGGGCAAAAAGAAATATAAAGATTTGGATATTAAAAAAATAAGATGTAATTTTGCATCCCAAATTGGAGTGTTGTGCTCCGGAAACATGTGTAACATTAAAATTTTAAACCAAAACAAAATGATTATTGTACCAGTAAAGGATGGCGAGAACATCGAAAGAGCTCTCAAAAAATTCAAGAGAAAGTTTGAAAAAACAGGTGTTGTTAAAGAGCTGCGTGCACGTCAGCAGTTTGACAAACCATCTGTAAAGAAACGTCTCAAGATGGAGCACGCCATCTACGTACAGCAGCTTCGTCGCGAAGAAGAGTAATAATTTCTTCTTCAAAATTTGGTAGTTAAAGGAATTTTATTTATATTCGTTGCCGGGAACATAAAAGGTGTTCGACAGGAAGCAACGCTGATAATGGTAGAAGAGTTCTTAAATTACCTTCAATTTGAACTTAGACGCTCGCCCCGGACGGTCGATGATTACAGGACAGATTTGGGCTGTTTTGAAGCGTTCTTTAAGGGGCTTGGTGATGAATTCGGCTGGGACACGGTTGATAGTGACGTAATTCGTGACTGGATGGAGAGCATGATCGACAAGGGAAATAAGGCTGCTACCGTGTGCCGCAGGCTGTCGGCAGTTCGCTCTTTTTACCGTTTTGCTCTTGCTCATCGGCTTGTTGAGTATGACCCTGCGCACAAAATAGAACCTCCAAAGAAAAGTAAGCCTCTTCCACAGTTTCTGAAAGAGGATGAAATTAATAAACTGTTGGACGGCGACATGTGGGGGGACGATTATAAAGATGTACGTGCCCGTACCATCATTATGACGTTTTACGAAACAGGTGTGCGCCTTTCAGAGCTGACCGGACTAAACGAAGAATCGGTAGATTTTGCGGAAAGTCAGCTGAAAGTAACCGGAAAGGGAAATAAGCAACGTATAATACCGTTCGGTAAAGAGCTGTCAGAGGGTTTGAAATATTATCTATCTGTCCGCAATAAAGAGGTAAATCGTTTGGACGATGCGTTTTTCCTGACAGAGAAAGGCGTCAGAATGACCTCACAACAAGTGCGTGGAGAGGTGAAAAAACATCTGTCACGGGTGTGCACTCTCAAAAAGTTGTCGCCTCATGTACTAAGACATACCTTTGCCACGGCTATGTTGAATCATGGTGCCGGCATCGAAAGCGTAAAGCGACTGTTGGGGCATGAGAGCGTTTCTACGACTGAAATCTATACACATACCACTTTCGAGCAGCTTAAACGAATATATAATGAGGCCCACCCAAGGGCGTAAGTTCAATATTTAAACATAAGTTTAACCTTTAAAACGGAGGTAAATATGGACGTTAAAATTCAGTCGATTCACTTCGACGCTACCGAAAAGTTACAGGCATTTATCGAAAAGAAAACTGCCAAGTTGGAAAAATCATTCGAAGACATTAAGAAAGTAGAGGTGCAATTAAAGGTTGTAAAGCCGGCATCCGCGCTCAATAAGGAAACCAACCTCACTGTTACCGTCCCTGGAGGAAATCCATTATTCGTTACGAAGACATGTGACAGCTTTGAAGAGAGCGTTGATCAGTGTGTAGATGCCATGCGTATACAACTCGAGAAGTTTAAGGAAAAATCGAGAAAACGCTAAAAAATTTTCCGAAAAGTTTTGGATATTTGAAAATAAGTGGTATCTTTGCAGCCGTTTTATAACGAGTCTGTGTAAGTCTCAAACGGCTGCAAAGAACTGCCTCTTTAGCTCAGTTGGCCAGAGCACGTGATTTGTAATCTCGGGGTCGTTGGTTCGAATCCGACAAGAGGCTCATCAACAGGACGTTAAAAATATATTAGGAAGAGAGTTTCCTGTAGATATAGAGTAAAATTTTCAGGGTGGTTACCAGAGTGGCCAAATGGGGCAGACTGTAAATCTGCTGGCTCTTGCCTTCGGTGGTTCGAATCCATCACCACCCACATTTTATAATATGGAAAGTTTTATAACGGATGTTCATTGTGGTGAACACCCGTTTTCTGTTTTATCGTGAAGCAGCTTCTGCCGTAAAATAAAATCATGTAAACGTTTGGATTGTTCCATATAATATTTATCTTTGTGGCATAATTAATCAAAACTAATTAAAAACTGACTAAAACGTTATTGTGAAACAGCGCATTGCTTTTATTGATTACATCCGGACCGTGGCATGTTTTTTAGTGATACTCGTCCACTCCAGTGAGAATTTCTACATCTATAACGACATATCGTCGATAGTTGTCAACAGTGCGAACCGTTTTTGGGTGGCCTTTTATGATGGTGGTGTAGCGCGTACGTGCGTACCTTTGTTTATGATTGTTTCGGCTTTTCTGCTTGTTCCGATGAAGCAGGGTACGACGATGACGGACTTTTACAGGCACCGTTTCCTCCGCATTCTGCCGCCGTTTGTGCTTTTTCTTGTACTTTACAGTGTGCTTCCGGCCTTATGGGGCGAGCGCACATGGGACGAAGCTGTCGGCGTACTGACTATGACGCCGCTGAATTTCCCTGCAAATGCGGGGCACCTTTGGTTTATGTACCCGTTGATCAGCCTTTATCTGATTATTCCTGTAGTGTCTCCCTGGCTGGAGAAATCGTCGGCGAGAGACGAGCTAATCTTCATCAGTATATTTGCTTTCACCACTTTCCTGCCGTGGATTCACCGATTCGTTTCACCCAGTATCTTCGGAGAGGCTCTGTGGAATGGCTTTGGAGCTTTCTGGTATTGCTCGGGTTATCTGGGCTATTTGGTGCTTGCCCACTATATCCGATGCCACATTCACTGGAGCCGTGCGCGCCGCTTGTGCATAGGAACCGTATGTTTCATCGTGGGATCGGTATTTACAGCCTGGTCGTTTTGGTGGAAAGCTATCCCGGGTATCATGTTTCCGTCCATGCAGTTAGAATGGAGCTGGGAGTTCTGTACACCCAATCTGCTGCTGTCTACCTTCGGTGCGTTCCTCCTTTTCAGTTGCATTGAGGGTAAGGCTCCGCGCATTGTGACTGAGGTTGGCAAACTTTCTTTCGGTATGTACCTGATGCACATGTTCTTCTTAAACCCTGTTTCGCGGCTTGTTATCGGTGGAGATGTTGCTCATCCCTTGCTGCCGGTTGCGGTTGCCATACCTGTAATTGCAGTGTTAACCTACCTGTGTTGCATAGTAATGACGAAGTTGTTGTCGTATCTTCCCGCTGCCGAATATATTGTAGGCTATAATAGCAGAAATGGAAAAATATAAAACGCTAGTAAATATATTTGTTATTTGTAAATGGAATAATACGCGACTAATGTCGCCATAAAGTAATCAAGGATAATACAAATGAACAGAATTCCTCGTTTAGCAGCACTTTTTGTGTTTGCCGCTGCTGCTTTAAATGTGTGGGGTGTACATTATAGCTACACCTTTAATGGCAAAGAATTCAATGCTTCGGGGCAGACAGTATCGCTGGGTACTGTTGACTGGACACTTACAACGGATGGCGGTTACTTTGGCGCAGGCTCAGCAAAGGGCTTTCAGATAGGTTCGTCGAAGAAGCCTGCGCATTCGCTTACATTGGTAACGTCAGGTTTGACAGGCAATGTAAGCTCGGTAAAGGTAACAACGAGCGGGGCCAGGGGTATTGCCGCAACGCTTTCTGTAAGTGTGGGGACAACAACCTTCGGTTCTCCTGCAGCTGTCGGAGCTTCGCCTGCTGAACTTACATTTACGGGTAATGCCACAGGAGAAGTTACATTAAGTTATAGTCAGACATCTTCAAAGGCATTGTATGTCAGCAAGATTGAAATTGATATCGACGGCTCGCCGTCACCACAGCCGCCGGTTATTCCTACGGTAACTTCGATATCTGATTTCCTTTCGCAGCCGTCGGGTAACGAAGTACGGCTTTATCTTCCCGAAGAATCGAATGCCCGCGTAACTTTCGTCAACGGACAGGATGCCTATATCCGTGATGCTACGGGAGCTTTGGTTCTGAAGGGTTTTGTAAAACAAGGCTCAATGGCATATAATCAGCATCTCGCAGGTTATATTACGGGACGGCGTTCTTCAGAGAATAATATGCCTGTAATGGAAGCTACCGAACATTCAACTACAATCAAGTTGCTGATAGCCGACCCTGTTGAGGAGAGCA
>CALIIG010000235.1 GCA_938018155.1 uncultured Prevotella sp. | reverse complement strand
CCAACGACTGCGTGAAGGCAGAGGTTCGCAAATATGACAGACTTTTCTTTGTTGAAAACCCATCAGCCGACGAGCGTGACTTCCACGAGTTGTTGAATCCTGACTCTCTTTATGTACGTACCAACTGTTATGTAGAGAATTTTGCAGCCTCAATGAAGTCTGGTCAGTATCTGCAGTTCCAGCGTACAGGCTATTTTATGGCCGACCCCGAAGGCTCTTCCGAAGCTCCTGTTTACAACAAAACAGTAGGATTAAAGGATACCTGGGCAAAACAAAGCAAGAAATAATCAGTCGTTTTGAGCAATAACACCTTCCAAAACAAGGAGTTTAAAGATAATCTTCAAAGGTATGAGGCCGCCCTTAACACAGGCAAGCCAGTTTACCTTGATCCTGATGAGCTGACCGATATTGCAGAATATTATCATCTGCACGGCCAGCTCAATAAGGCTCTTGCGGCTATCGATCAGGCCATACTGATGTTCCCGGGTGCTACGCAGCCCCTTGCCTTTCGTGCCCGCGTGGCTATTCTTCTTGAGGATAACGTACAAACAGCCCTGCAATACGCCGAACAAATTGAAGATAAAGCCGACCTCGACTACTTCTATATTATGGCCGAGATCATGATTGCCAGTGGAAACGATGAGCAGGCCAACCGTTATCTGAAAGAGAAAAGCACGGAAATAAACAACGATGACATTGACGATTTTTACCTCGATGTGGCTGTTCTCTTTGCCGATTACGACAATATGACGCTGGCAAAACACTGGCTTTCGCTCGTCACCGATACCCATTCGGACGACTACCACGAGCTAAAGGGTCGCATTGCCATGGGGCAAGGCAATTTTACTGAGAGCGAACGCATATTCAACAAGCTCATTGACAGCGATCCTTATCACGCACCTTATTGGAATCTGCTTGCATCGGCACAATATCTCCACAACGATGTGTCGTCGAGTATTGAGAGCAGTGACTTTTCGTTAGCCATCAATCCGGATGATGTCGACGCCATCCTCAATAAGGCTAATGCACTTTGTATGACAGGCAACTACGCTGAAGCACGTCAATATTACGAACATTTTAAAGAGCTTCAGCCTCACAGCGAGATTGGCGATATGGGCATCGCTTCGGTGCTCATGGGCGAAAACAAACTCGAAGAATCGTTTAAATACTGGAGAAAGGCAGAAGAACATTGCACCCCCCAGTCGGTCAACATGATCGATATTTTACGTAATGAGTGCCTTGTTTGCGCGGCATCAGGTCATACAAACGAGGCTCTCTATTGCATTAGTAAGCTCGAAGCCATTGCCGGTACCGACTTTCCCGACATCCATATCATCAAAGGTTATATTCACCTGCTTAACAAACACGATGACAAGGCTGTGCCCTGTTTCAGCAAGGCTTTTGAAACAACCGGGGAAAAAGACCATATCCGTACCCTCTTCTTTATTGCCTATTGCTATTACGATTGTGGTTTCATGCGGAAAGCCCACAATATGATGCGTTCCGTAAGCCTGTCGGCGCAGGCCCCGCAGTTCCCCGACGTGTGGCTTTACCTGGCTGTTACCGATTACGAACTGGGCTTACAGTCCGATTTTATTCACGATATTACAAAAGCCATTGAGCAGAATCCACGAGAAGTAAGGTCGGAATTTCGTGGATATTTCCCTGAAAACCTTGCTGATAATGAACTTATCAGCTACGTCCATACTCACCCTGTCTCCAACACCGATAACCCGTTAACCCGTTAAAAATAAAGGTATGAATATTTTCTCCACGCTGCTAAGCAACTTAAATTATACCACAATCTTCCTCCTTATGCTCTTGGAAAGCACTGTAATACCCGTGCCTTCCGAGCTGGTTGTGTCGCCGGCAGCCTACCATGCCGCCAACGGCAACCTCAATATCTTTCTTGTTGTCTTCTTCGCTACGCTGGGAGCCGATGCCGGTGCTACCATCAACTACCTGGCCGGATATTATTTAGGGCGACCCATTATTTACCGGTTTGCCAACAGTAAGTTCGGCAAGCTCTGCATGCTCAATCAGAAAAAGGTAGAGAAAAGCGAGAATTATTTCAACACCCACGGCATGCTCGCCACCATCACAGGCCGTCTTATCCCGGGCATACGCCACTTAATTTCCATTCCTGCAGGCCTGTCGAAGATGAACTACTGGAAGTTTCTGCTCTATACCACGATAGGAGCGGGTTGCTGGAACATCATACTGGCCACACTCGGCTGGTATCTTCATTCCATCGTTCCTGAATCAGAACTCGACGACAAAATCATGGAGTATGGCGAATACATTAAATTCTTCATCATGATACTTGTTGCCATCGCCCTCGTTTATTTCCTTGTGAAATGGTATATAAAGCGGCGTCGCACTTATAATACCGATTAATTCCGTAATCCCAACCATTAAACAGCACCCCTTTTCAAACCTCACCATCCATCCTTACACCTAAAAACGAAGAATAATGAATGAAGAAGAGCTAAGACTAATTGTTTCAAAGTTCCATATTCAAGGTACTGTTGAAACCATCAAACCGATAGGAAACGGACTGATTAACGAAACTTTTTGTGTAACAACAGCCGGGGATGATTGTCCCGACTACGTGTTACAGCGTATTAATAACACCGTATTTACCAATGTCGACTTGCTGCAACGTAACATCGAACTGGTGACAAACCATATCCGTCACAAGCTGCAGGCACGCCACGAACAGGATATTGACCGCAAATGCCTGCGGTTTATCCACACCTACAACGGCCTTACCTACCACCGCGATGCCCGGAATCGTTACTGGCGTATGAGCCTTTTTATACCCAATGCCGTAACAAAAGAAGAGGTAAACAACGATAGTGCCTTCTGCTGCGGACAAACTTTCGGCAACTTTGAGCAAATGCTTGTCGACCTGCAAGAGCCTCTTGGCGAAACCATTCCGAACTTTCACAACATGGAATTGCGCCTCGAGCAATTACGCGATGCCGTAAAAGCTGACAAGACCGGGCGTGTAAGCCTGGTTCGTGACATGCTCGACACGCTCGCCTGCGATGCTGACGAAATGTGCCTTGCCGAACAATTGCACCGCCAGGGCGCGCTTCCGAAGCGTATTTGCCACTGCGATACAAAGGTCAATAACATGATGTTCGACAACGACGGCAGCGTATTGTGCGTTATCGACCTCGATACTGTCATGCCGAGTTTTGTGTTTTCCGACTACGGCGACTTCCTGAGGACAGGAGCAAACCGGGTTGCAGAAGACAGCGATCAGTTTGAATCGGTTGGCCTTAACGAAGATATTTTCTGTGCTTTCACTGAGGGTTATCTCGCGTCGGCGGCGCATTTCCTCACTCCCGTCGAGGTTAACCACCTGCCTTACGCCGTGGCTCTGTTCCCCTACATGCAGTGTGTGCGGTTCCTTACCGATTATATCAACGGTGATGTATATTATAAAATTTGCTACCCCGAGCACAATTTCGTACGCTCGCGCAACCAATTGCTGCTCTATCAGGACGTAAGACGCCACGACAAAATGATGGCAGAGTTTGTTCAAGGCATCATAAAACAATGAAAAAATTATCAGCAACCCTCATCAGCGGCAGGCTGCACAACGCTGCCGATATTCCTGAAACATTCAGAACACAGGGCGTAACATACCATAAAATTGACGTTGTCGACTGGCCTGCACAATATCCTTATTGTCCCATTGTTGAATTTGCCATTGCTCATCAGGGCGATGCCATTTTGCTTCACTACCGTGTAGACGAATGCGACACGCTGGCTACGGTGGGCGACGACGGCGGCAAGGTTTGGGAGGACTCGTGTTGTGAGTTTTTCATCAGCCCCGATGGCAACAACAATTACTACAATATCGAAACCAATTGTATAGGTACAGCCTTGCTGTGTAACGGCCCGGGGCGCGATAACCGCACCAAGGCACCGGCCGCAATATTGAACCAGATTAACCGTTGGGCATCGTTGGGACGTACCCCGCCCGGCCAACTCGAAGGGCCTCAGGCGTGGGAACTGGCACTGATTATTCCCGTCAGCGCATTCTTCTGCCACCCTATACAACCGGTTTCAGGCCGGACCGTACGCGCCAATTTTTATAAATGCGGTGACAAGATGCCTCAACCACATTTCCTTTCATGGAATGCTGTCGACATTCCATCGCCCGATTTCCATCGTCCCGACTTCTTTGGCGAAGTAAAATTTATGTAGAAAGCCGCTTCTCAAAGCCAGCTCACGCCGTACTCAACAAGGCTGGAAATGCCGGCATGGCTAAGCAAACCCGTATAATATATGACGGGAGACGTTATAGGTACTGCCGTCTTTGTAGTGGCATAACGGCATAAAGTTAATGGTTTTACCGTTGATGTGTCGTGCCGTTGCTGTGTTATGCTCATCGTTCGACGGCCGTCAGTTGCGCTGTTGACGGCCGTCATACCCATTGTTCGGCGGCCGTCGTACGCGTTGCTGACGGCCGTCGGACAATCAGCAAAAGCCCGTAAACAAAAATGCATTACGTTGCATAATGGCTGCCATTGTTACGTTAACCATTTAATATTAAGCAATATACGTATAATATATTAAACAGTTTATTCATGACTTTGTTGCACAATATTTTCATTATATGATTGTATTTCTCTCCATATTGCGGTTATTTTGATAATTATTTCTTAACTTTGAATATCAGGTTTTCAGTATATGTTGATAAATTTGTAGTCTATGTATAAGTCTGTTTTCGTTGTAACCGCTCTTTCCATAGCGTTTAATGGCCATGTTATGGCGCAAAAGCGCAAGGTTCCTGTCGATAGCGTGATTACGGCTGCCGCACGAAAAGGAGATTTGTTTTCACGCAACGGCTCGGTTGATGTTATTGGCGAAGGCCGTATGAATAAGGGGCTTGTAATTAATTCTCTGGGTGCATTGAGCGGACAAGCTGCCGGTGTAAACATAAGTTCAGCGGGTAACGACCGCATGGCTATGCTTAATTCGGTTCGTGTTCGCGGAACAACGTCTCTTACAGGAGGCAACGATCCGCTGGTTATTATTGATGGTGTTTACAGCGATATAGCAACACTTAACAGCATTTATCCCGCCGATATTGAGAGCTTTGCAATATTAAAGAATGCCGCCGAAACCGCACCTTATGGCAGTCGTGGTGCTTCAGGCGTTATCGAAGTGACGACAAAGAAAGGCCGCGGTACCCAATTCCATATCTCTTATGACGGCAATATGGGGTTTGAAAGCGTCAGCAAGAACATGGAAATGCTTAGTGCTGATGCCTACCGCACAACGGCGCAACAGTTGGGGATAAGCTATAACGACGGCGGATTTAATACGAATTTTCCAAAGGCTATTACACGGACGGGATTTATTCAGAACCATCACGTGGCCTTTACAGGTGGCAGTGAGACAGCCAATTACCGCGCATCGGTTGCCTATATGAGCCATAATACCATTATCCGACTGCATGGAGAGAACAACTTTGTGGCGAAAATGGACTTGCAGCAAAAGGCTTTCGATAACCTCTTAGGCATCGATTTCGGTGTGTTTGGGAGCAGTATGAACGCCGATCACATCTTCGATTACCAGAAATTATTCTATTCGGCTGCCGCCCAAAACCCCACATTTCCTGCAGGCCGCGATGCAAACGGAGGATGGAACAGAAACGGACAGGCTTCGCAAATTGCCACACCGGGAGCACTTTTGCTTGAACAGGATCGCGATAAATTGCTGAATTTTATCTCGCACATGCAGCTGTCATTCCATCTCAGCCCCGATTTTAGTTTGTCTGCATTTGGTTCTTATAGTTACAATTCAACAGGGAATGCACAATATTTGCCTACGTGGATATGGGCACAAGGTCAGGCTTTCCGTGCCGAAACCAAGTCGGAAGACTGGCTTGCCAACATGAAGGCTGCGTGGAATCATCGTTTTGGGACAAGCAGGCAACATGCTTTGGCAAGTGCGTTACTGGCTGAATATCAGAAGCGTACAATGCGAAGGTTCTATACTACGGCCAAAGGGTTTAAGCTAAATCAGCATGGTTACGACAACCTGGCGGCGGGAAGCATACTGCCTTACGGCGGAACGGGCAGCAGTTATGAGAACCCTGCTATGGTGTCGCTGATGGGAGAGGTTGAATATAGCTACGCCAACGCTGTAACATTTACCGCTAATGCCCGTGCCGACGGGTCGTCAATGTTCGCCCATGGCAACAAGTGGGGCGTGTTTCCATCGCTTGCAGCCAAATGGAATATATTGGAAACGTTCCATGATATGAACCGTTTTCCCGGACTTTCAAAGTTTGAAGTGCGAACAAGCTACGGCTTAACGGGAAATACCGGCGGCATAACGTCGTATAATTCACTGCCGCTTTTAAACCCCACAGGACTTATTTCATGGAATGGTAATCCTACAACAACCATGGGAATTACGTCAAATGTGAACCCCGATTTGAAATGGGAAACACGAAGTTCTTTTAATATTGGTACCGATTTGGCCTTTTGGAAGGGGCGCGTTGTGCTTACGGCCGACTACTATTATTCGCTTACGCGCCACATGTTATACATGTATGATGTGCCCGTTCCGCCGTTTGTCTTCGACAAATTGCTGGCCAATCTTGGCAGTATGCGCAATAAGGGATTGGAAATTGGCATTGGAATTACACCCGTTCAACGCCGTAATGTTGAGCTAAATGTAAATATTAACGCTTCGTTTCAGTCGAACAAGCTGTTGTCTTTGAGCGGTAACTATCAGGGAAATCATCTTTCTGCGTCAGAAATAACATCTGTTGGCAACCTCAATGGTGCCGGCTTCCACGGTGGAAACAATAATATTGTATATCAGATTATTGGACAGCCGCTGGGCGTTTTCTACCTTCCTCACTGTACAGGACTAAAGAAAGGCAGCGACGGCAGGATGTATTATGAAATAGCCGACATCGATAACGACGGCACAATTAATCTGGCTGACGGCAAGGACAGGTATATAGCGGGGCAGGCTACGCCCAAAATGACGCTGGGTTCCAATATTGGTTTGCGCATACATAACTTTGATATTTCACTGCAAATGAATGGTGCTTTCGGTCACAAAATATACAATGGGTCGTCGCTTACTTATATGAACATGAGTTCTTTTCCTGATTATAACGTGCTGGCAACGGCACCCGCGAAGAATATTGGCGACCAGGTGGCAACCGATTACTGGCTGGAAAGCGGAAACTATCTGAACTTTAACTATCTTACTGTTGGTTGGAACGTTCCTGCACGACGTTTGTCTCGCGTTATCGCTGCGATGCGATTGTCGCTCTCTGTCAACAATCTGGCTACGATAACAGCGTATAGCGGACTTACCCCTATGATTAACAGCTATGTGTCTGACGGCACACTGGGTATTGATGACAAGCGTTCTTATCCGCCGTATCGGAGCTTCAGCATAGGCTTTTCCATCCAGTTTTAAATGTTTGTATGATGTATTTCAGATGTTTGTACGAGGTATTTCAAAGTCAGTCATATCAGTTTCAAATGCACAATATGATGAAAAAATATATTTATAAGACAATATTCATTGGTCTATGCCCCTTGTTTTTCTCGGCATGCTTGTCAGAAAATCCGAAAGGTCAGATTGATGAGTCGGAGGCTTACGGCAATGCTGACGACATCGAAAGGAACTTAGTGGGCGACCTTTACAATTATATCGGCGGCTCTTCAGACAGCCAGGGCCTGCAGGGTACGTTCAGAGGGGTGTACGATTGGAACTCTTTTACAACCGATGAACAGATATTACCGATACGCGGTGGCGATTGGTACGACGGAGGATTTTGGCAGCGTCTTTATTATCATACATGGGAACCGAACGATGTTGCCCTTTATAATACCTGGTGTTATCTGTATAAAGTGGTGATGCTTTGCAACCGGTCGCTGGATCGTATTGACAAAAATCGCTCGAAATTAAGCAATCATCAATATGCCGTTTTTACGTCGGAGGTACGTGCCGTCAGGGCAATGATGTACAGTTACTTGCTGGATATGTTCGGGAATGTGCCGTTAGTTACCGGCTATAACGTATCTCTTTCTGACGTGAAACAGGTATCACGGAGCCGACTTTTCGGTTTTGTTGTTGGTGAATTACAAAGTTCTTTGCCTTACTTAAGACAAGGGCGAAGCAACGTGGAGGGTGTAAATTATGGTCGTGTAACCCGTCCTGTGGCCGAGTTTATGCTGGCCAAGCTGTTGCTGAACACTGAAATCTATGCCGATGATGACTGGACAGACGATGTCCATCCGGACGGAAGGGCAATATTTTTCACCGTAGGCAGCCAGCGTTTAAATGCCTGGCAGGCAACCATTGCATACTGCGACAGCATAGCTGCGGCCGGTTACGTTCTGGAACAAGACCCTGCAGCGAACTTCTCTATTCACAATGAGACGTCTCGTGAGAACATTTTCACGATACCAATGGACAAGGGAAGGTATGCCAATCAGTTTAATTATCTGTTCCGTAGTCGGCATTACGCACATGGAGGAGCATTAAAACTCGACTCCGAAAACGGCACGTCGGCCACGCTTTCTACCGTCCGCGCGTTCGGATATGGCACTGACAGCATTGACAAAAGGTATAAATTATGGTTCTATTCTGATACGGTCAGGGTGAATAATCAGGTTGTAAGGATGGACAATGGGCAGCCATTGGTGTACCGTCCTTTTGAAATCAGGCCCGATTTATCGGGTACAACCTACGAGAAAACGGCGGGCGCGCGAATGAATAAGTACGAAATTGATCCCTCTGCCTATTCAGACGGGCGACTACAAGACAACGATATTGTTCTGTTTCGATATGCTGATGTGCTGCTGATGAAAGCAGAGGCAAAGGTACGTAACGGCGAAAACGGTACGGCTGAACTTAACGAAGTGCGCCACCGTGCAGGCATGCCGTTACGTGTTAAGGCCACGCTCACCAATATATTAAAGGAGCGTTTGTTAGAGTTGATGTGGGAAGGGTGGCGTCGTAACGACCTTGTACGCTACGGTTTATTTGCCAAAGCCTACGACTTTAAACCGGCAACAGGAAGCTATACCAGCGTATTCCCAATACCTTCACAGGCTATTAACAAAGACGGTAATCTTAAACAGAACAAGGGATACGATTAATTGATACTGCTATAACAGTGGTATAGAAACGTCTTATTAATCGTTTTGCGTCATCCATTCGTTGAGAAGCTTGCAGTATTGCTCTGTCTGGTCAACGAAAGTCATATGCCGTGCTCCCTCCATCAGCTCCCAACGGACATGCGGTATGCGGTCGAACATGGTCTTTGCAAGCAATGGAGTGCACTCGTCGTTTGTACCATTGATAATTAAACATGGCGTATTTATTTCGTGAAGACGGTCAGTATAGTCGAAATTTCTTAAATTACCGAGCGGCGTGTACTCGTTAGGGCCCCATGCAGTAAGATACGATTCGGTGCCGAAACGCTTTTTACGGGTCAGACATTCGGGCCTTTCGCCGTCTGAATCGCAGGCATGAAGCACCGTGTAATGGTCGTTCGCTGCAAGACATTCCGGGCTTTCCCAGTTACCTGTACGCTCTGCTTCGGCAATGGCTGCCTGCTCTTTTTCAGGCATAAACGATATAAGACGGTGCTGTTCACGGCTCCAAAGCGTGCTCGATGAGAGCGTACTTGAGAGAATTGCCGACTGTATTCCTTCGTGACTGTGGTCAATAAGATAGGCAATCAGCATCATTCCTCCCCACGATTGCCCCAGAATATGAACACGATTAAGATTGAGATAACGGCGTAATGCTTTTAATTCCCCAATCCATGTTTCCATATTCCATAGTTCTTGATGCCCTTCTACAAACGAGTTTCCACAGCCAAGCTGATCGTAACTAATCACCATTCGCCCGTCATTAGCCAAATCATCGAGAAGCTCAAAATAGTTATGTGTGCTTCCCGGCCCGCCATGGAGCAACAGCAGAGGGGCTTTTTGTGATGAATTATCGCCAACAATGCGGTAATATGTGCGGTAATTCATAAAGGGCATATAGCCTTCTTGTATCTTCATTGTCTTTATTTTCCAGTTGTCTGCAAAGATAATCCATTTCGCTGACACATGTTTCGTTTTCCGCAAAAAAGCATGGCGGCTCGTCATCGATATATGAAAAACCGGCACCGGATTTCTGCAAAACGCCCTTTTTCCCTTTATTTGTTCATCCTTTCAGCTGATAAAGCAGGTGTCTTTATGGTGATTGAACGGCGGCCAGACAATGTAATGATAAGGGTGCGGCGGCCGTAGTACACATTGTATGACGGCCGTGGTATTATGTGTGCGACGGTCCGCGCGTACGACGGCCGCCGCACGTGAGGCACCACGCAGTAACGGCGATGGGAAAATGGAAGACAGGGGAATATGTATGGATAGAATAGCCTGTGGAACAAGCAGTTATCGTGATACGACACAGCAATACTTCACAGGCAATAACACGAAAAAGGTGAGACGTTTACTTACCTGCCTGCCGATCAATTTTCTCACAACATCCGAAAATCATATTTCGAATCTGGGCGATTCGCGCCTGCTCTTCAGGGCGGAAACGACGATAAAAGATGAGGGCCAGTTGCAGATTGTCAAGCGCTGGCATCCATTCGCAGCGGTACACGTGTATAAATCCCGCCTTATAATATGCGTCCGGCTTTTCGGTTTCCTGGCATAAGGTGAGCATTTTTTCATACAAAGGTAGCGCCTTGTCATACTGTTTCAGGTTGAAATGG
>CALIIG010000234.1 GCA_938018155.1 uncultured Prevotella sp. | reverse complement strand
TGGTCACGATCATCACATATTAAATAATCGCCACGGCCTACAATAGCGGGAATAACCCCTGAGTTAACCGAAAAACCAGTTGAGAAGCAAAGCGCATCATCCTTGTGCTCAAAAGCAGCAAGTTCTTTTTCAAGTTGCACATGAATATCCAATGTTCCGTTGAGAAAACGGCTACCTGCGCACCCCGACCCATATTTATCCAAGGCCGCCTTAGCCGCATCTATGACGCGCTGATCGCCGGTAAGACCTGTATATGCGTTGCTGCCGAACATCAGAATCTTACGTCCGTCCATAATAACTTCAGGGCCTTGCTTGCTTGTAATTTCTCTAAAATAAGGGTAAACGTTCGCTTCTATAAACTTCTGAGGCGCACGGTAACTTTTGTATTTTTCTGTTAACTGTCCCATGTTTAATTAGATGCAGTAGAACTACATTTTGTATTGATTAGGCTGCAAAGGTACAAAAAACAAGTTATATATACATACAAACCGTAAGAAAACTTCAAAATGTCAAAAAAAAACGAACGCCATCTGCAGATTCAAAGAAAAAGGACTAAATTTGCATAAGATTATAATTGGTATGGAAAAGAGAATCCTGTTTATCATTAACCCTATATCCGGCACTGTAAGTAAGGCGCGTATTCCCGAGGCTATCGATAAATATCTCGACAAAAGTCAATTTAAATATCAAATAACGGAAACACGCTATGCGGGGCATGCTACAGAACTTGCACATCAGGCATCGTTGGATGGTTATGATATTGTTGTGGCTATTGGTGGAGATGGCACTGTAAACGAGGTGGCCCGTGCCATTGTTCATACGCAAACGGCATTGGCCATTATTCCCTGTGGTTCCGGAAACGGCTTGGCCAGACACCTCCTGATACCCATAAATGTAAAGAAAAGTATTGCCATGATCAACGCTTGCAAGATTCATGAATTAGATTATGGCATTATCAATGAACACCCGTTCTTTTGTACTTGTGGTATGGGATTTGACGCATTTATCAGTCAGAAATTTGCAGAAGCTGGCAAAAGAGGACCGATTACTTATGTAGAGAAAATCTTAGAAGCGGGTCTTCAATATAAGCCTGAGACGTATAGGATTGAGGCTGACGATGAAAGCATGAACTATAAAGCCTTTCTAATATCGTGTGCAAACGCATCACAATATGGCAACAATGCTTATATTGCGCCACAAGCATCCATGAGTGACGGCTTGATGGATGTGGTAATTATGGAACCTTTCGATGTAATAGAGGCACCTCAAATTGCAATTGATATGTTCAGTAAGACACTGAACAAAAGCTCTAAAATAAAATCGTTTAAAACAAATCACCTGCATATTCACCGTTCTACACCAGGTGTTATACACTTTGATGGTGACCCGGTAATGACTGGTGAGGAGATTGATATTAAACTTATTAACAAAGGTATTCGCGTTGTGGTAAATCCCAGTGGCAATACAGCAGCAAGAAAACCCAACTTTATACAAAATAGTGCGGCAGATTTACTTAACGAACTGAATGCAATACGTCACGATATTCAACGCCGGACACGCAGAGGCATCATTCTCACGCGTCTGCTTCAAAAGAGAATTGGACGTAAACTGCCCAATTTATAAAAAGAATTGAACGAAGCTGTCAATTAGGTTCCTGAATATTAACTTAATCCATGGGCTTTTTGATCATCCAAATGGAAAAAACACATAATAAATTTCATTATCACATAAAAAACATGTAATTTTGCAAACTCGAAATTAGGAGGCAACTATAATAAGTTATAAACCAGAAAGATATTTACCCAAAATGACAAAAGCAGATATTATTAGTGAGATCACAGAACAAACAGGGTTACAGAAAAAGGAAGTAGCCGTTGTGGTTGAAAGCTTTATGAACACCGTAAAAAGCAGCTTGCTTGATAAAAAAGAAAATGTTTACCTCCGCGGTTTTGGTAGTTTTATCATCAAACACCGTGCAGCAAAGACAGCACGTGACATTGGCAAGAAGACGTCAATTACCATTGAAGCACATAACATTCCGAGCTTTAAGCCGGCAAAAGCTTTCATTGACGAAATGAAAGGCTAACAAAAGGAATAAAATATTAAATTATAACATTATTAAATTATAAAAGCTATGCCAAACGGAAAGAAAAAGAAGGGCCACAAAATGGCTACGCATAAGCGTAAGAAGAGATTACGTAAGAACCGCCATAAGAGCAAGTAAGCCCGGGAGACTGTTCTGAAAGGGGGCGTGCCTCACAATGGCGTGCCCCTTTCTTTATGATGAACAACAATGGGAATATAGTTGTATTCTCAATTTGCGGACATGCAATACGGCACCGGCAAAGGATGAACAACAATGAGAATATAGTTGTATTCTCAATAACAATCAACAAGAAATGACAAGCGAAGTAATTATCGACGTTAAGCCAAAAGAGATTTCTATTGCCTTGCTTGAGGACAAACGGTTGGTAGAATACCAGAACGAACCACGTTCTGCTAACTTCTCTGTGGGTAATATTTACATTGCCAAGGTAAAGAAACTTATGCCTGGTCTCAACGCCTGTTTTGTAGACGTAGGCTACGAACGTGACGCTTTCTTGCATTATCTTGATTTAGGAAGTCAATTCAACTCATATGCAAAGTATCTGAAGCAGGTACAAAGTGATCGTAAACGACTATATCCTTTCGATAAAGCGACACGCTTACCTGATCTTCAGAAGGATGGAAGTATTCAACAAACATTATCTGCCGGTCAGGAGGTTCTTGTACAAATTGTCAAAGAACCTATCTCAACGAAGGGACCTCGACTTACAGGAGAGCTTAGTTTTGCAGGGCGTTTTTTAGTCCTTATTCCTTTTGGCGATAAGGTTTCAGTTTCATCAAAGATTAAAAGTGGTGAAGAAAGGGCTCGTCTTAAACAGCTTATCCACAGCATAAAACCTAAGAACTGTGGTATCATTGTGCGCACAGTGGCAGAAGGAAAAAGGGTTGCCGAGCTCGATTCCGAACTGAAAATATTGCTTCAGCGTTGGCAAAATGCTATTCAAAAAGTACAGAAAACACAGCAGCGCCCACAACTTGTATACGAGGAAACAGGAAGAGCCGTAGCCATGTTACGCGACCTTTTCAATCCCACATACGAGAACATCTATGTCAATGACGATGAGGTTTGCAAGGAAGTAAAGGATTATGTGTCGCTTATTGCTGCAGATAAGTCGGATATCGTCAAAAAATATACGGGCAAAGTACCTATTTTTGACAATTTCAATGTTACTAAACAAATTAAGTCGGGCTTCGGCAAGACTGTCAATTATGCACATGGTGCATATCTGATTATTGAACATACCGAAGCTATGCACGTCGTAGACGTCAACAGTGGTAACCGTTCCAGAAATCAGAACGGGCAAGAAGCTACGGCCCTTGACACCAATTTAGGAGCAGCAGATGAGCTGGCCCGTCAATTAAGACTACGAGATATGGGAGGAATTATCGTAGTTGATTTCATTGATATGAATCTGGCAGAAGACCGTCAAATGCTGTATGAACGCATGTGTAAGAATATGCAGAAAGACCGTGCACGTCACAATATTCTGCCATTAAGCAAGTTCGGACTGATGCAAATCACGCGTCAGCGCGTACGTCCAGCCATGGATGTAAACGTCGAAGAGGTGTGCCCTACATGCAATGGTTCTGGGAAGATCAAATCAAGTATTCTTTTTACCGACCAGCTCGAAGGCAAAATTGATCGTCTTGTAAATAAAATAGGTATAAAAAAATTCTATCTTCACGTTCATCCATACGTGGCTGCGTTTATCAATAAAGGCGCATTCAGCCTGAAATGGAGATGGCGTGTAAAGTACGGATTGGGCGTACACATCATCCCTTCTCAAAAGTTGGCTTACCTTCAGTATGAGTTTTATGATACCAATGGACAATTCATTGATATGAAAGAAGAAATCGAGACAAAGTAAGAAAGAAGTTTCCGTTTAACGACAAAAGTTAAAAACGAAATCAGTTTTAAAAGAATTACAAGGCCACGTCACAACAATAATGACGTGGCCTTACTGTTTTAATTTAAGGATGAACCTTAAACCTTATTCTAAATATATGCTTCTCGCCATCCCAATTCGTCCCAAGCATCTCAAAACGACCTATCTGAGAAGTTGACCTTACATGCTTTCCCACACAGGGACACACATCAAAGTCGCCTATTTTAACCAGGCGCAGCGTGTCCGAAGCATCATCAGGAAGACGGTCAAGGCTCACATTCTCCGGTACATGGTTACGGTCGACAAACTCGAAAGTAACAGGAAGATCCTCGTTGATAAGCTCATTCATTTGATTTTCAATAGCTTTCTCTTCCTGCCGTGTAGGCTTGTGATCCAATTCAAAGCTCATTTTGCTCTTCTTTCGCTCAATATGTGCATTATGCGAACGGGCACAACCGAACATCCTTACCATCACCTGGTTAAGCAGATGCTCTGCAGTATGAGCAGGAGCAAACTCGTCTTTGTTATGTTCATTAAGAACAACGTTTTCTCCTTTCATTTTTATACTGAATTTGATTATTCTCCCACTGTATGGCTTCACCTCTGTCGCGACATTCCCATTTTTACGTAGTTCCAGTACTTTGTGCTCGTTTGTAAGCAAATCGGCCGATGCGAAATTTCCTTCCCGCAAGCCCATTGTAGCAAAGGCATGCTCCGGGATAACGATCTCTGTCGGCAAAGTTGAATCTGAAAAATTAGCTACAACCAACACCACCTCATTATCTTTCTTACGTAAAAAGGCATATTGCGTCCGGGGATTAAACTTTTCTGTCTGCGGATTTACATACATCAAATCAAAGAAATCGCCCTCCCTTATCGCTTTTTCCTGATTAGCAATGTGCAACACCGAGTGGTAAACCTTGCCCAACAGCTTCTCTTTCGCTGTAAGTTTGCGATGATCAAGAAAACCATTATAAAGAGAGTTTACCATCCAATAATCAAAAATGGTAGTCCGACCGTCACGTCCTGAGAAGCCTTCAGCGTCCATACCCCGCTCTCCAAACTCCTGTCCGGCATACAACATAAAGGGGTTTTTCTGCATCAGTAAACCTACAACAAGGGCCGGTATTGCCTTTAACGCATCGCCACAAAAGAAATCACTGGCAATACGCTGCTCGTCATGGTTTTCAAGAAAGTACAACACGTGCTCTTTAATACTGTCTACTCCCTGCCAGCAATAGGTTATAGCATTGGCAGGTCGTCGCCCACACACAACATCGCGCAGACAGTCATACATACCCACTTTATCATACAGATAATCGAACCCGGCACTGATGTATATGCGATATTGCGATGTATCATATACCTCACCGATAAAAATTAACTGTGGATACCGTTCTTTTACAACACTTGTTGCATGCGTCCAGAATGCAGGCGGCACCATTTCCGCCATATCACACCTAAAACCGTCAATCCCTTTACTCGCCCAAAAGAGCAGAATATCGGTCATTTTGTTCCATGTATTGGGTATTGGATTAAAATGACAGCTTCGGCCGCCGGCATCACAATAGTCAATACCATAATTTAATTTAATGGTTTCATACCAATCATTTATGCCCGGACAATTATCAAAACGGTCGTTTCCGGTACACTTTGCGGGAATTTCCTGATAGGGTTCGTCCAAAAATTGTGTTTCAACAGGACAGACAAAGGGCTTGCCCGGACAGTAATAGAAGTTATTCTGAGCATCAAAATGTTTGTTGACATCATCACCCTCCCCCAGGTCCTTCACACCCGCGGGCTTGCAAATTGAATGATATTCACGAGCGACATGGTTGGGAACAAAGTCAATAATCACCTTCATTCCAGCCTCATGCGTACGCTTTATTAATCTCTCAAACTCATCCATCCTCCGGCTTACATCTTCTGCAAGATCAGGATCTACGTCATAATAATCGGTAATGGCATAAGGCGAACCAGCCTTACCTTTCACAACCGACGCATGCTGACGAGGTATACCAAACCTGGAATAATCGGTAGTAGTGGCATGTCGTATAATTCCCGTATACCAAATATGACTTATTCCCATTTCCTTAATTTGGTGCAGCCGCTGCTTATCAAAGCTGTTAAACTTTCCTGTACCGTTTTCTGCCAATGTGCCGTTGGGCTTACGCGTTATATTGCGGTTGCCAAAGAGACGGGGGAGAACCTGATAAATAATAAGTTTGCTGTCCATGAGGCCTTTAGACAATAAGGAGACTGTACTACAATCATAAGTGCGCAGTCTCCCAATTTCGTTTATTTTATATTACTTTACAATGCCGTGGGCACTCACATTCTTGTCTATTCGTCCAATCATTCCTTGCAAAGCCTTGCCCGGTCCGCACTCGGTGAAGTCGTCTGCACCGTCTGCAATCATATTCTGTACGCTCTTTGTCCAGCGAACAGGGCTTGTCAACTGTGCAATAAGATTGGCTTTAATCTCTACGGCATCAGTGTGAGGTTTTGCATCTACATTCTGATAAACAGGACATTCAGGTGCTGAAATTGTTGTGTTTTCAATAGCCTTCTGAAGTTCGTCTTTTGCAGGCTGCATCAATGGAGAATGGAAAGCACCGCCCACCTTCAGCAAAAGGGCACGCTTTGCTCCTGCTTCCTTCAGCTTTTCACAAGCCTCATTCACAGCCTCTACATTGCCAGATATAACCAACTGTCCCGGACAGTTATAGTTTGCAGGGATAACTAACTTGCCGTTTTTGCTTACTTCGGCACAAATCTCTTCTACCTTCTCGTCTGAAAGACCTATGATTGCAGCCATCGTACCAGGATTAGCCTCACATGCATAGCGTTAGCACGAGCAGCTACTAAACGTAAGCCGTCTTCGAAGCTAAGAGCACCCGATGCAACAAGTGCAGAGAACTCGCCAAGCGAATGCCCGGCTACCATGGCAGGTGCAAAGCCGTCACCCAAACAAAGCGCAGAAATAACACTATGAAGGAAAACAGCCGGCTGCGTAACCTTGGTTTCTCTCAACTGCTCGTCTGTACCGGCAAACATAATATCCGTAATCTTAAAGCCAAGTATCTCATCGGCCCTGCCAAACAGCTCTTTTGCCAAAGTACTGGTTTCATACAGGTCTTTACCCATTCCCACAAACTGAGAACCCTGGCCAGGGAATACAAATGCTTTCATCTTCTTATTTATTAATAATGTGTATAAATGTTCCTATTGCAAAGATAACAAAAAAATCCCGGTCATCACGGAGATGAGGGGGATTTTCATATCGATTTGCTTTACAGTACTAAAATAATCGATTCAAGTATTGTGCTTATTCTGCAGAAGGCGTTTCCTCTTCTGCAATTTCTTCAACAGCAACTTCTGCCTTGGGAGCCTCTTCAGCTGCAGGCTTTGCAGCAGCAGGTTCAGGTGCATTTTCAGCAACAACCTTTACAGGAACCTTAACTTCAACTTCCTTATGGAAGTGAACGGTAGCCTCATACTCGCCAACCTTCTTTATATCCTTCATGGTAATGATCTTACGATCAATGTCAATGCCCTTCTTTGCAAGCTCATCTGCAACGATATTGGCATTTACTGAACCATAAAGATAACCTGTTGCAGCCACTTTTGCCGTAACAACAACTTCCGCATCCTTCAGCTGTTCAGCCTTCTTCTCAGCCTCAGCCTTCTTAGCTGCCAGCTTTGAAGCCTGCTGACGCAAGTCTTCTGCAAGCATCTTACGAGCACTTTCCGAAGCAATTACGCCCTTGCCTGTCGGGATAAGATAGTTACGACCATAGCCGTTTTTTACGTTAACGATATCGTTCTTGTACCCAAGTCCGATAATATCTTCTTTCAGAATTATTTCCATTTCTTAGCCTCCTTATTAAGTTACTTCATCAAATCGGTTACGAATGGAAGCAGCGCAATCTGGCGGGCACGCTTTACAGCTTGTGCGACACGGCGCTGATACTTCAGAGAGGTACCTGTAATTCGACGGGGAAGAATTTTGCCCTGCTCGTTCAAGAA
>CALIIG010000233.1 GCA_938018155.1 uncultured Prevotella sp. | reverse complement strand
TATATACATTAAATATTAAAAACGAGAATGAAAGGCAATATGCTGTTAACCAATTGTATTTTGGCCCGTTGTTCCAGATTACGACGCTTACTTTGCATCAGGTGAAGCCTGACAACATCCATCTGTTCCTTAAGCAAATTGTATTGTTCGTTTACCCATCGTGCACGCTCGTCATTGCGTTTCTGCCAAAGATTTAGAGGTGTAAGCAACGCTGTCATGGAGAAACGCTCATCACTTTTTTTCCTCATCCGGGCAAAAACAACCAATAAAAAGACAACTAAAACAATCATAAACAGCACTGCTAATATCATAGCGTTAAGCTGTTTTGACGATTCATCAAGCTGGCTTGCACGAGCTTCGAGCTGTCTGTCTTGTCTTGTTTGTTCCTGAAGGTCCAGGTAAATATTGCGGTTTTGGTCGCTATGCTTCTTATCATTCACCGCAGAATAAACCAAACTTAACTGTTCACGAATAGAAGCTACAAGGTCAGGGGCCTGGTTTACCAGCGCATTTTTACTCAATGCACGCTGTAAACAAATTAAGGCTGAGCGATAATCATGTATCGACCAGTAGCATTCGGCAAGCGTTCTATACGAGCCTGCAGTTTGATATACATCACCATAGGATGAGAAAACAGAAAGAGAGCGGAGTGCTAAATTGCCTGCAAGCAGCGAGTCGGGCATTAAATCGGTATTCAAAAACTTCATTGCTGGCAGATTATCAGCAATTAATCTCTCACGCTGTACTTTGTTTTCGAGATGCTCACTAATCGCCTGCATCGACTGTGCCACCCAATATGAATAGTTATATTGCCTGGCAAGTTCGAAGCATTTCATCAAATAATCAAACTCTTTCTGTGCTATTTCATCTGGCTTACCTTTAGTAATAATGCCCCCTGCGCCAATACTGTACCAATAATTAAGCAGCTGTGCCGTATCTTTCCTGATGGAACCATAAGGATCTATCATGTTAAGGCTGGTTATTGCCTGATGTGTAAGCCCAAGATAATAGAAATAGGCAGAGGTAACTATGCTGTATTCGGTTTGTGCATAAATAAGCCGACGCTGCTGGTGAGCGGTTAAATCGCCTCCCTCTTCTGTCAAACGGCGCAGGCGTTGGCGGGCGCGTTCCCAATAAACATAAAAGTCTTTGTTATGCGACTGCCTCTGACAAAGCCTCATTTGCTGTATGTCTGCCACAAGCAATTCAATTTGATTATCCGTCAAATGTTCTATAAGCTGCAAGTTTTCATGCGCTTTACGATATTCCATACGGGCAATATCGACAAACGCCAGGTTGTTTAACGCTTCAACTGCACCCGCACTATAATTCCCCGATAGGGAATAGGCTTTATTGGCATACCACGCAGTAGAGTCTAAATTACGATAATGCCATGAGTAGGATACTTCATTAAGTTTGTCAATATTCACGTCAACGGGCCGGTCACATGAGCCAAAAAGCACAGTGATTATCCAAAGAAAGGCTAATAATAATCGTTGTAGAATATTCAATGAATTACGAATTTATGTGAGCAAAAATAAAGATTATTCTTAGAAGTACGAAATTATTTAATCAAAATAACGACAGAAAGCCAAAATAATAACAGTACCCTCACACTTTCTGAACTATTTTATATACATTTGCATACAAAAGGATTACGCAACAAATGCCTGATAAAATCAGAATAAAAGACATTGCAAGGAGTGCCGGTGTTTCAGTAGGGACGGTAGATCGAGTGCTTCATCATCGTCCCAATGTTTCAGAAATTGCAAGGAAAAAGGTTGAAAATGCACTGAAAGAATGTAATTATCGCCCAAACGTTTACGCGTCAGCTCTGGCCTATAACAGGTCATACACGTTCTGTGTACTACTGCCAAAGCACGATCAAATTGCATATTGGGAGGAAATTGAGGAAGGAATCAGAAAGGCAGGAGAGGCTCGAAAGGATTTCAATATTCAGGTTACGATTTTATATTTCGACCGATTCAACGATAAATCATTTAATGAAACTGCATCTAAATGCCTTTCAATTCATCCCAATGGTGTTGTAATTGTACCCACAACAAAAGATATTACGCGTAATTTTACAGATAAATTACACAAAGCTAACATCCCTTTCATCATGCTCGACTCATATATGGCAGAACTGAATCCGCTGGCTTTCTTCGGGCAGGATTCAATATCGAGTGGATATTTTGCCGCACGAATGCTTATGCTTGTAGCCAATAATGACCATGAAATCATGCTCATGAAGGTTACAAAGGACGGTCAAGTTGTCAGCCAGCAACAATGCAACCGTGAAGTTGGCTTCCGTAATTATATGCGTAACCACTTTCCTTCAGTTAAAATTATTCAGCTCGAGCTTCCCTTTTACGGAACCAAATCAACATATAAACAACTTTTTGAACAATATTTTAAAGCACATCCGCAAACACACCATTGTATAACGTTAGGGTCAAAAGCCCATCTGCTGGGCGACTTTATTCTGAAAAACGACCAAAAGGATATTCATATTGCCGGATATGATATGGTGGAAAAGAACGTTGATTGCATGCGCAGAGGAAGCATTTCATTTTTAATTGCACAACACGCTTTTCAACAAGGCTTCTCCTGTATCGACACTTTGTTCAGGGCAATTGTATTAAAAGAAAAGGTCCGTACGGTTAATTATATGCCTATTGAGTTGCTTATGCAAGAGAATGTAAACTTTTACCGGCGAACCCAGCTTTAGGCTTCATGATGCGATAATACAATCATCTTTTCTTTTTTCCTCTGTTTTCCTTATTTCCAATCATGGATATCATTACGCGTAACTTCTTTCGTTTACTTCGTTCAGGAGCCCTTAACGAGTACGAAGCCATCGAACCCATGTCAGAATTTAAGTGGAAACGATTGGAACAAATGGTGGAAGCCCAGCACGTCGAGGGTTCTGCATGGAAAGGAATACGCAATCATCAGTATGATGAAATGATGAATATTCCCTCTTGTTTGGTTAAGGAGCATCAGCCTTCTGAGCAGCCGGCATCCCCCGTACAGCTTAGCAACCGCATATTAAACGCCCGATTGCAGCGCATTATACGTAATGAACGTCATGCCATAGACACAAATATGGGAGCTATTGACGTTCTTAACATTATTGTTAATAACATATCAAGCATGCTCAATTACGGTTCTATGCTAAGCGGTTTAATTCGTCTTGGCAGTTATTTAAGGAACAAAGGCGATAAGGTTGATTACGTAAAGGTTGAAACCTGGCTCAACAAACTGCATATAAAACGCATGGCACAGCTTCAGGGAAGCATGTTAATTTCGGTCTTCAACTTTGAACCATCAGAACTCCCTTTTGTCGTACGTATTGAGCCGGCAGCATATAATCTGGTATTGCGATCGGTAGAACATGCTGCAAACGATACTGCTGAAGAATGGCATTTCCGCCAAAGCCGTTCAGGATTTGTTACAAACAATTCGGCCCTTCTCCGGCGTAACCTGCGCCGGAGCCTGCGCTATATTGCCTACGCACCGATTGAAACCATCAGCAATTATTTCAGCAGTTTTGCACGCTCATTGCAGGAAATAGAAGAATGATAAATAAAATATAATTATAAATTGGGCGTATATAGTTTTCTGTTACTTTTCATTATCTTTGCAATATGAAGAGAATCTTCCTATTGATATTCAGTATATTTATTTTCACCTGCGGCTTTGCCCAGTCTGACAGAGTCGAATGCGAAGATACATGCAGTCACATTCACGGTATTGATTTGAGCCATTACCAGGGCAATGTGTTCTGGGAGACGGTTGGAGAAACCAAGATGGCCTACGTTTATCTGAAAGCAACCGAGGGCGGTAACAACATTGATGCCAAATACAAACAGAATATTGATCTTGCCCATCAATATGGAATTAAGGTAGGTTCTTACCATTTCTATCGCCCACAAGTTAATCAAGAAACACAGTTATCAAACTTTATGACCCAGTGTCGCCCCGGCGACCAGGATCTTATACCTATGGTTGATATTGAAACCAGAGGAGGATTGTCGAAAGAAGAGTTCTGCGACTCGCTGTTTAAATTCCTGAATCTTATTGAAAAGGCGTACAAACAAAAGCCTTTGGTTTACACATACACCAACTTCTATAATGTTAACTTACTTGGCAAACTAAAAGATTACAAGGTGATGATTGCCCAATACACCCGACGTGAACCCGTTACAAACGATGGCTTAGAGTATATCATGTGGCAGTATACCGGCAAAGGGCACCTTAATGGCATCAATGGTTTCGTTGACAAAAGCCGCTTTATGGGCAATCATCAGCTCAGAGAAATAAGATTCAGACATAAATAACCTTTTAAAATAACATCATCATGGCAATGATAAAATGTCCTGAATGTGGACACCAAATTAGCGATAAGGCACCTGTTTGTCCCAATTGTGGCGTTGAAATAGCAGGTAAAATTACCAAATGCCCACAATGTGGCGAAGTATTTTTCAATGATCAGGGAGCATGCCCCAATTGTCATCACCTCAATCATGATGCATGTTCTGCAAATAAAGCTACAAGTAACGGACAACCATCACGGCCTTATAACCACTCTGTTCCTGCCCCACCCGTTCCACCTGCCAGGGCAGCCGCCAGCGAATCTAAGCCAAAAGACAGGACGGTTACTTCATATAACGGTTCGAAAGATGATGAAGCTGAACAAAACAATCAGAAGAAAGAAAAAAAACATACACCCTTAATTGTCAGCTTTATCTTCGCTTTGATTATTGCCGGGGTATGTGTTTACTTCTATAAAAATGCTGAATCGTCAAAGGAACAGGAAGCATACGAATATGCAATGAAAAGCAACGACCCCATGGTTCTGCAAACTTACCTCGATAATTATCGCGGTATCGACCAGGCTCACATGGATTCTATAACAGCGCGTCTTGAATCATTGAAGCGCATTGACAACGATTGGAACAATGCTTTGGTAAGTGGTTCAAAGCAGGCACTGCTTGATTACCTGAACAATCACCCCGATTCGGAACATAAATCAGAGGCTGAGCAGAAAATCGATTCAATTGACTGGGCCGAAGCCGAAAGGGCAAACACCATGGATTTATTGCAGGCTTACCTGGCCGAACACCCGAATGGCGAATACGTTGACCAGGCCAACGATGCACTAAAGAAGCTGAAAGCAAAAACCATTCAGCCTGAAGACAAAGCCCTTGTTGCTTCTGTGATGCGCCATTTCTTTCAGGCAATCAACACGCGTAGCGAATCAGGGCTTGAGAATTGCGTCGCACCGTTAATGTCAAACTTCCTTGGAAAGCAGGACGCTACCAAAGCCGACGTTGCCACTTTCTTAAATAAAATATACAAGGATGATATTACAAACATGAACTGGCACATCAATAACGATTACAAAATTGACAAGAAAGAGGTTGGCGATGAGCAATACGAGTATACTGCCAACTTCTCTGCCGTTCAGGAAATAGAACGTACCGACCCCAACAAAGAGAAAGAAGCGCGGTATAAAATAAAGGCTACCATTAACCCTGACGGGCTGATAACCTCAATGAGCATGACGAAGATTCTCGAATAAACTGGTACTATTGATTAAAGACAAGGGTCGCATAACACCTGCCTAAGGCTGTTGTGCGACTTTCTTTTTCCCTGAATTTACACCTTATTATATATAAGGGGGCTCACCATTATATTGGGAAACCATCATCTGTCATCGGTTTTCCACTATAAACAACGCTTTCGCAACCACCTGTCAGGTGAAAGAATATACTATATTTTCGGGCTTTTGCCCGTTCTCCCCTTTCCATAACCATTCATCATGGTGCAAGATTCTTATCTTTATTCCCAGCCATTGTTTCTGTATTTGGGATTTACAGAAAACTCGGCAGCACCAATATCAAGGTCGCCACAGTCGGGAATGCGATACAAACCCCAGCCACACGGCTTTACACGATGCGTACGACAGCTTGTCCATGTACCACTAAATAGATTGTTGCAATAGCTGTCCGAGTAACTGTCAATATCGTCAACATGCAATGTGCCGTCCTTACCCGTATACCAAAAAAACAAGGCATACCCCCGAAAAACGCCACTGCCGTGCGATGTTGGTTTCTCTTTCAGTTCAAAGCGGGCCACGCAACATCCGCGCTTGTCAAACCTACCCTTCATTTCATCGTCCACACCGTATCCGGGATTTTTAAATACGCGTGTTTCAATTATATGCAGAAAGCCATCAAATAAACACATATTGTTGCCCACTTTTGTGTTTCCGCCAATCGCATATTTTGTATTATTTATTTTCCTTACCGTTGTAAAGCAAATATCCAGTTTTTGGTAATTACGGCCAATATAGCCTGTAAAACCAGGAGAATTATAGCTGATTACCGGTGAATAATCTCTTTGGGTATTTACCTTTATTGAGCCTTTTGTCATAGCAGAAACCCATTTCGGAACACGCGGAGCGGGCTCCCGGGCCTTAATTACGAAAGGCAGAAATGCCACCAGCAATATCAGGACATATCGTTTCATACAAATT
>CALIIG010000232.1 GCA_938018155.1 uncultured Prevotella sp. | reverse complement strand
GGCCGTGGAGCTGAAGCTGGAGGGCTGGCCCGCCGTGGTGCTGATGTCTGGACTGCAGGGCTCGGGTAAAACCACGTTCAGCGGCAAGCTTGCCAATATGCTTAAAACCAGACAGCATAAGAATCCGCTTCTTGTAGCATGCGATGTCTACCGCCCTGCCGACATTGACCAGCTGAAAGTTGTAGGTGAGCAGATTGGCGTTCCAGTATATACCGAAGACGGTAACAAAGACGTGAACGAGATTGCGCTGCATGCAATACACGAGGCTAAGGCCAAATCGTACGACGTTGTCATCATTGACACGGCGGGCCGTCTGGCTGTTGATGAGCAGATGATGGACGAAATATCGTCTCTGAAAAGCGCAGTCAATGCCGATGAAACGCTGTTTGTTGTCGACTCGATGACGGGCCAGGACGCCGTCAACACGGCAAAGGAGTTTAACGACCGCCTTGATTTCGACGGCGTTGTGCTGACCAAGCTCGACGGCGACACCCGCGGCGGTGCAGCATTATCCATCAGAACCGTTGTAAATAAGCCCATTAAGTTTATCGGTACGGGCGAAAAGATGGAGGCTTTGGATGTGTTTCATCCCGACCGTATGGCCGACCGGATATTGGGTATGGGCGACGTGGTATCGCTTGTTGAACGTGCTCAGGAGCAGTTTGACGAAGAAGAGGCGCGCCGTTTGCAAAAGAAGATACAGAAAAACAAGTTCGATTTCAACGACTTCCTGAAGCAAATTGAGCAAATCAAAAAGATGGGAAACCTGAAAGATTTGGCTTCGATGATTCCGGGTGTGGGCAAAGCCATTAAGGATGTTGACATTGATGATAATGCTTTTAAGGGCATTGAGGCTATCATTAAAAGCATGACGCCACGCGAGCGTACCAATCCCGAAGTGCTAAACCAGAGCCGGAGGATGCGCATTGCAAAAGGTTCGGGCACGAATATTCAGGAAGTGAACCGGCTGATCAAGCAGTTTGACCAGACGCGAAAGATGATGAAGATGGTTACCGGCAACCAAATGAAGTCGATGATGTCGCGTATGAAAGACTTCAAAGGGCAGATGCCGGAGGGCATGAACATGCCAAAGATGTAAGGTTGACAAAATATTGACAAAGCAATATAACTGATGACGCTGATAGACGGAAAGGCAACGGCTGCTGCCATTAAGCAGGAAATAGCTGCGGAAGTGGAGGAGATGGTAGCCCGTGGTGCCCGTCGGCCTCACCTTGCAGCCGTGCTTGTAGGGCACGACGGAGGCTCGGAGACCTATGTCCGCAACAAGGTTATTGCGTGTGAACAATGTGGTTTCCGGTCGTCGCTGATACGTTTTGAAGACGATGTTACCGAGGAAGAGCTGCTTCAGTGTGTAAATCGTCTGAACAAAGACGAGGAAATAGACGGCTTTATCATTCAGCTTCCGCTGCCGAAACATATTGATGAGCAGAAAATTATAATGGCCGTAGACTACCGTAAGGATGTCGACGGGTTTCATCCCGTCAATGCAGGCAGGCTCTCTGTCGGGCTTCCTTGTTTCGTTTCGGCTACTCCGGCCGGCATAATGATGCTGTTAAGGCATTATAATATTGCAACGTCGGGGAAGAAATGCGTCATTATCGGGCGAAGTAATATAGTTGGAAAGCCGATGGCGATGCTTATGTTGCAGAAGAACGGCGGTGATGCCACGGTGACGGTATGTCATTCTCATTCCGCGAATCTGAAAGAAGAGTGCCGGAGTGCCGATATTCTTATTGCGGCAGTGGGCCGTCCTGACTTCGTTACTGCGGGGATGGTGAAGGATGGTGCCGTGGTTATTGATGTGGGAACAACGCGTGTTCCCGATGCCACAAAGAAGAGCGGGTATCGTCTTAACGGCGATGTAAAGTTCGATGAAGTGGCTTCTAAGTGCTCGTTTATTACGCCCGTTCCGGGTGGTGTCGGGCCAATGACCATCTGTTCATTGATGCGAAATACGCTTGCTGCAGCGCGAAAGGAGTATTATAAGTGAATAACGGTGTGCAAATGATGTGGGTTTCTCGTGCAGATAATATCGGTATTGTGCAAATGTTCTATAATAAATGTACGCGTACCATAATATATTGGCATATGAAATACGACTATATTGGATACTGAACACGTATGAATCACAAGAGTAATCAGTAAGAACGATAATATATTGATAAGATAAAACATATTGGTAGTAACTTGATTTTTTGAATAACTCTCTAATCGAAGGCAGGCCGCAGTGATGCGATCTGCCTTTTTCTATATAAGATTTTGTTTTACATTTAAAAATATCGAAAAAGTCTTTTAAGTGTTCAATTAATACCTTATAAGTGCACTTTCTTAGAGAAATATTTGCATGGTTGGCTTTTTTTTGCTTACTTTGCACTCTGAAAACAAAAAGATAACAATTTAAAATCATTATTTAGAGAGTATGAAAAAGTTATTTACAATGATGGCTGCTGCCATGGTAGCAGTGTCTGCTTCCGCTCAAACAGTGACGGAAAGCAAAACATTCGACAACTTCTATGTTGGTGTTAATGGTGGTGTAGGTGTTAAAACAACTGGCCACGCATGGATGAAGAACCTCGATCCTAATGCAGGTCTTCGTGTTGGACGTTGGTTTACGCCTGTCTTTGGTTTGGCAGCAGAGAGCAATGTTTACTTTTCGAACAAGCCTGCAGATGCTCTTCAGACAACTGCACGCATGTTAAACACAAGTCTTTTGGCAACCGTTAACCTGAATAATTGGTTTTGTGGTTACAAGGGTGAGCCACGCACATTCGAGGTTATTCCTGTATACGGCTTCGGTTGGGGTCATACTTTTGGTTCAAAAAACGACCAAAGTGACCCACTACGCGGTGTTTACACAAAGAAAAACTTCCTGACTTCTAAGGCTGGTATTGACTTTGCGTTCAACCTTGGCGAAAGCAAGGCTTGGCAAGTATATGTTGAACCCGCTATGCTTTGGACATTAAATGGTCTTGGCCACGAAGGTCTTCAGTATAATATCAACCGTAGTGCATTCCAGTTAAACGCAGGATTAATCTACAAATTCAAGAATAGCAACGGCACACATAACTTTAAGATTGCTGACGGTAAAGACCAATCAGAGATCGATGCTTTAAACAAGCAGATCAACGACTTGCGTAAAGAGCTTGCCAAGAAGCCTAAAGAGGTTGTTAAGACTGTTGTTAAGGAGGCTCCGGCACCTCAGCCAGTTAAGGTTGAAAACCTTGTATTTGTAACCTTTGCTCAGGGTAAGGCAGACCTTACTAAGGCTGCTAAGAAGGCCCTTAACGCTATTGCAGCAGGCAGTCACGTTGAAGTTGTGGGTACAGCATCACCTGAAGGTTCTGCGGAAATTAACCAGAAGATCTCTCAGATGCGTGCAGACAATGTAGCTTCTTACCTGAAGTCTAAGGGCGTTATTGTTGATGAAGCTAATGGTAAGGGTGTACAGGGTACAACTTCTAATCGTTTGGCTGTAGTTTACGTAAAGTAATTATACGACAATAATTTAATATAAGGTCCCGTTGCTCATTTGAGTAACGGGCCCTTATCGTTTGTATTGTTCCTGTTTTCTATCTGTATTGCTCCTATATACTGTCTATATCAGTACCGTTTTTCGTCCGTACCATTACTATTTCCTGTTTATTTCAGTGTAACTTGCCATCAGTTTCGTTACGGCTATTCTGCCTTTTTGTCCGATAATTTACCTTTTTCGTTTAAGGATATTTTACGCTCTTTTCGTGTCTTTTTAGAGGGAATTGTCTTAGAAATTCATGTAGAATATTTACTTTTGCGGCGTAATTTAATTCTTCTGATATGAAACGAGCTTTAATTTTCTTCTTTACACTACTCCTTTGTACACCGTTTTGGGGGCAGGATGCAGGGGTATTTCATTTTACTTCGCCTCTGGAGGGCTGGGCCGATACCATATATATTGCTTACGACCAGCATAAGGAGAAGGCTTTTGTGCGGAAGAATGGTATCTTCGATTTTACGCTTCCTCTGCAGCATGTAGCCACTATTGATATTGCAGACAGCAATTATGGTATCAAGATTGACGGCGATCCCAAAGTCGACCGCTTCATAGCCGTGCCTGGTGAGCATCTTATTTTAAATGGCGGGACGGCCTATAGCGGTTCGCCTTTTTATGAAAAGTATTCGACAGTATTGCACCGTCTTAGTAGCTGGGGCTTTATGGACCCGGCTGTTGATTCCATAAGGGCGTATGTTAAACGCCATCCGAATGATGAGATGTCGGTCGTAATGCTGACCGACTGGCGCGCTTATCCGCTAACTGTCAATGAGGCTCAGGCTGCTTTTGCAACGTTGTCGGCCGACGTGCGCAATGGCCGGATGGGCACTTACTTCCGAAATATGATGAAGATTCGTATGGAGCAGGAAAAGGAACAGCTGCAAATGGGTGAGGCTTCGGGCAGGCTTTTACAGGAGGGAAGCGTGGCACCCGACTTCCATTTAATGGACAGCGAGGGAAGATGGCACTCACTTCACGATTTCCGCGGGAAGTATGTGCTGCTCGATTTCTGGGGAACGTGGTGTGCTGCATGCCAGATGGCCTTGCCCGAACTGAGGGAATTTGCTGCCCGCAACAGCGCCAATACGGTGGTTGTAAGTCTGGCTTGCTTTGACAATGAGCGGCGATGGCGTGCCTGTATTGCCAAAAATGGGATGAACTGGGTTAATATTCTGGTTCCCGAATCGTCAGATATTCTAAATAAATATGCTATATCTAAATTCCCTACAACGGTTTATATCAGTCCCGAAGGGAAAGTAATTGGCATCGATTACAAGCTACAGTAGTACTGTGCAAGCTGTAAATTCGAGGAGACAACTCCGCTTTTTATGATATAACATATCAGATAGTTGTACGTTTTATTGAATGATGGTATATTTGCATAAGGCATCGGGACGGGGCTTACTGAAAGTCTTGTTCATGAAAGTTTATGGAAAAAGGAGTGTATTAAAATGAATAAGGAAGACATCAGGCAAGTACTTCTGCCCAAAACAGGACGGTATGATTTTATGGTTGAACCCTTTCACTGCGACTTTCGCAACCGTTTTTTCGCAGGACATTTGGGTAATGCCATGCTTAATGCGGCCGATTATCATAGCAACGACCGTGGTTACGGCATGACTTACCTCAATGTCATTCATCGCACATGGGTTTTGTCACGTTTCGCTTTCGAGCTTAACAGTATGCCATTGGCCTACGATAAGATTACGATTTCGACGTGGGTTGAGAGCGCAATCAAATCATTTACAAGCAGGAATTTTGCGGTAAAGAACAGTGAAACAAATGAAATTTACGGCTATGGACGAAGTATTTGGGCTTTGATTGATACCGAAAGCCGGCAGCCTGCCAACCTTTTGGAGATTAAAAACGGGTTGATTCATTCGTATGTAGAGACGTCAGAGCCGTGCCCTATCGCCAAACCGGGACGTGTTAGCATGGATAATGGTGCTGCCCTTGTGCGCGAAATCAACACCTGTTACAGTGATGTTGATGTGAACGGACATGTTAATTCGGTGAAATATATTGAACATATTCTCGACCTTTTCGATATTGATTTTTATCGAAACCATCGTCTTCTGCGTTTCGAAATTGCCTATGTTACCGAAGCTCACGGCGGCGACAAGCTGAGTTTCTATTTAGAACAGAAGTCGAATACGGAGTTTTGTGTGAAGATTACCAGGCATGTTCCTGACGAAGCAGAGGTGGTTCGCAGCCTCATCAGGTTTGTAAACGACAAGTAATATACTGTGCTTCCAACAGGTTCACATCAGTTTTATTTTTCGATAACACAGTTATGCACCATGCTTCACGGCATGGTGTTTGTGCGTTTATACCTATCTGTATTCGTCGTTGTTTTTTAATGATATTTTGTCGCCATCAATATGTATAACCTCTTCTTGCACAAGGTATTTCAGAGCATAGTCTAAATCAGTGCCTTCAGCATCTATTTTCATGACGTCTTTCAGCGGATGCCACTCGTTATCATTCAAGAATTGTATGATCTTTTCACGGGCTGAGCCGTCGTGTTCCGATTTTAAACATACGTCACACTGCCCACAATCGTGCGTTGTTTTCTCGCCAAAGTAACGCAACAGCTGCCTGCTTCGGCACACATAATCGTTCGAAGCATAGGCTATTACAGCCTCAATGCGTTTGATATATTCTGTTTTGCGATTATCGTATATGCTTTCAGGCAGGTAAATAAAGTCGGCGCGATCCTGTAAAAACGTGATATACGGTGTCTTCCGCTGCGGTATAAAGTGGATGATATGGCGCATTGACAGCGACTTCAGCGTTTGATATGTCTCATGATTACTCAATCCGGCCAGCGACGCCACGAGCGTTTCGTCAATAAATTCATAGTCGGTGAACAACCCTCCGTAGCATCTGAGCAGCGTTGTCATAACGGTTTCTTCCTTCGTTGTAAGCTCATTGAGGCGGTAAAGGTCGTTGCGTTGTAGCAGAATATGGACGCGGGCATTGGCGTCGGGCTCTGTTTCGTAGTGCAGATACCCCGCATTTTGCAGTATGTGAAGGGCCGAATCGACATAAATTGAGCTGTAAGAGTAGGTAGAACAAAAGCGTCCGATTTCAAACGAAAAGGTGTGACCGCCACCGCTTCCTGCACCAATCTGGTAATAATAAGCCAGGTGTTCGTAAACGTCGCCGATAAATTCCTTAGGCGGAAAGTTGCTATTGATGCGCTTTTGCAGCTTTGCAGGGTCACCGTTGTTCCAAAGAAGCACGGCAAACGACTTCATATTGTCGCGACCTGCACGTCCTGCTTCCTGGAAATATGCTTCGACAGAGTCGGGGCTGTCCATATGTGCAACCACCCTCACATCGGGCTTGTCGATACCCATTCCAAAGGCATTTGTTGCAACAATTACGCGTTTTTTGTTTTCGTTCCAAAGTTTTTGACGCTCGTCGCGCACCGATGGTTCGAGGCCTGCATGATAAAACGTTGACTGTATGCCGTTTGCCTCGAGAATAGCCGACAGCTCTTTGCACCGCCGCCGGCTTCGTACATATACGATGGCACTGCCGTTTGTGCGCGACAAAATATGGATAAGTTCGGATATTTTATCATTGGTTTTGCGGACAACATAGGCAAGACTGGGCCGTTCGAAGCTCATTCGGAACACGTTTTTCTGTTCGAAAGCCAGTTGCGTCTGAATGTCATCGGCCACCTTTTCCGTTGCCGTTGCCGTAAGTGCAAGCACCGGAGCCGGCTTCAGCTTTCTTATTTCGGCAATCTTTAGGTAAGCAGGGCGGAAATCGTAACCCCACTGACTGATACAGTGAGCTTCGTCAACAGTGATGAAGCTCACTTTCATGTGGTGAAGTTTAGTTTGGAAAACAGGTGACGAAATGCGCTCAGGCGATACATACAGCAGTTTTATGCCACCGAAAATACAGTTTTCGAGCGTTTTGATGATTTCGCTTCGACGCATCCCCGTGTAAATGGCGGCAGCCTGAATACCCTTTTTCCGAAGGTTCTGCACCTGGTCTTTCATCAGTGCTATAAGCGGCGTGATGACAATACAAGTGCCTTCTTGTGCCAGGGCAGGCACCTGAAAGGTGACAGATTTGCCCCCGCCCGTAGGCATTAACCCCAATGTATCGCGCCCTGCACCAATGCTTTTGATGATGTCGAGCTGTATACTTCGGAAGTCATTATACCCCCAATATTGTTTAAGAATTTTAAGATAGTCTGCCGTTTCCAACCTTTTTCGTGTCAGTTAATATCGGTCCATTCGCCCTCTGTCGGCCGTATGTCTTCTATTTGCAGCTGTACCTGGTTGCGTTTAAAAATGTTGTCTTCGATAGTGTATGCAATATCAAACGAGCATTTCGACTTGATATACCTTGCTGATGCGCTTTGTCCGAAGGCTATTCCGTTCACAACCGTGCTCGATTTTGAATCGACAAGCTCCAGCTTAATATGCTCTTGCGACCGTCCTACTACCTTGCTCGTACCGTAATCGTACACAGCTTTGGTGAAGAATATGGGCTTTTGGTTGCACGGTCCAAACGGTGAGAAACGCTTTAAATCGTTGTGAAGTCGCTTCGTAATGTCCTTAAAGTCGATTTTTGCATCAATATTGAGCGAGGCTTCTGTCTGTTCAGGCTGAATGTGTTCCTCGACATAGTGCTGAAAACGTTTCCTGAACTCGGGAATATCGTCCCATCGTAGCGTAAGCCCGGCAGCGTAGGTATGGCCTCCGAAGTTCAGCAACAAATCGCGACAGCTTTTGATAGCTGCATAAACGTCGAAGCCAACCACCGACCTTGCCGACCCCGTGGCAAAGTCGCCATCGCGTGTAAGCACCACCGTTGGCCTGAAATATATTTCGGTTAACCGCGATGCCACAATACCGATAATGCCTTTTTTCCAATTCTCGTCGTATAGAACAATGCTCGAATGGTGCTTTTGGCTTTCGAGCTTTGACACAATCAGGTTGGCCTCTTCGGTCATTTGCTTGTCAATATCCTTGCGTTGTTCGTTATACTCATTGATGTGCCGGGCCTTGCTCAACGCCGATGTAAATTCCTTTTCAACCAGCAAATCAACACTGGCCTTACCGTTTTCCATGCGCCCTGACGCATTTATGCGCGGACCAATTTTAAATATAATGTCGCTCATTGTTATTTCGCGACCGCTCAGTCCGCAAATATCAATGATGGCTTTCAGTCCGATACTGGGATTCTGGTTGAGCTGTTTAAGTCCGTGATAGGCCAGAATGCGGTTTTCATCAACCACTGGAACCAGGTCGGCGGCAATGCTGACGGCGCAGAAATCGAGCAGGGGGATGAGACGTGAAAAGGGTATTCCGTTGTTCTTGGCGAAAGCCTGCATAAACTTAAAGCCTACGCCACACCCGCATAACTGCTTGAAAGGATAAGTGTCGTCAGGTTGTTTGGGGTTCAGAATAGCCACGGCAGGCGGCAGCGTTTCATCGGGAACATGATGGTCGCAGATAATAAAGTCGATGCCCTGACTCCTGGCATACGCTATCATATCGATGGCTTTGATGCCACAATCCAGAATAATGATGAGCTTTACACCTGTATCATGTGCATATTTTATACCCTTTTTGCTTATGCCATATCCCTCATCGTACCGGTCGGGAATGTAATAATCGATATTCGAATAGAACTGTTGCAGAAACTTATACACCAGTGCAACAGCCGTGCATCCGTCAACATCGTAGTCGCCATACACCAAAATGCGTTCCTTTCGCCCCATGGCATCGTTGAGCCTGTCAACGGCAACGTACATGTCCTTCATCAGAAAGGGATTGGTAAGGTCGGCAAGTTGCGGCTTGAAAAACCTTTTGGCAGCACTCTCTGTCGTAATGCCCCGCTTAATAAGCAGGCCTGAAAGTATGGGATTCATATTGAGCTTTTCGCCCAATTCCTTTGCCTGCTGCTTTTCTTCTGGTGTGGGTGGGTCATACTTCCATTTGAAATGCATTGTAATCTGTTTTTATTTCTGCCATCAAAGTTACTAATTTTTCACAACAATTATAAATGTAGGATAGTTAAAAGTAAATAAACCAGCCGAATAATCGGGCTGTCGTGTTGGCCGCAAAACGGCGGTGGGGCACTGCCTCTGCGACGTCGGACAGGCGGCTTCAGCCCGATGTTTTTCTTCGATTATGCTGCTGGCGTGGAC
>CALIIG010000231.1 GCA_938018155.1 uncultured Prevotella sp. | reverse complement strand
TAAAGCCCTGGTCGGCTTCGGTCATATGTTTCATAACGGCCTTCTTCAGATTATCGTTAACGTGTGTCCAGGCATCAATTACCTGATTGTAACGTTCCTTATCGGTGATAAGACCCATATCAAAGTTGGCTGTTATTTCGTCAACCTCATCCTGTCCCTTCTTCACAATAGCGGGTTTTTCTTCAGGAACAATAATATCGTCAAGATTAAATGAAAGACCTGCCAGATATGACATGCGGTAACCCAGATTCTTAATACCATCGAGGAAAGTACAAGCACGTGCCATACCTACCGTTTTAATAACAGCAGAGATAAGATTGCGGAGTGACTTCTTCGAGATAATACCATTGAAGAACCCGAGTTCTTCAGGAATAATCTGGTTTACGATAATACGTCCGGGCGTTGTTTCAACAACATGTTTTACAGGCTTGCCATCAACAATATCGTTGACAAGACATTTTACGAGTGCGTGTTCGTCACAACGCTTCTCGTTAAATGCGACAATAGCCTCTTCCGGCCCATAAAAACTCAATCCTTCGCCCTTTGCTCCAGGACGAATTTTTGTAATATAGTAAAGACCAAGCACCATATCCTGCGACGGAACTGTAACAGGAGCACCATTGGCAGGGTTCAGAATATTGTGGCTTTGAAGCATGAGAATCTGTGCTTCGAGTACGGCTTCGTTGCTCAAAGGAAGGTGAACGGCCATCTGGTCACCATCAAAGTCGGCATTGAACGGTGTACAAGCCAGAGGATGCAATTGCAAAGCCTTGCCCTCTATAAGTTTTGGCTGAAACGCCATAACTGACAAACGGTGCAATGTAGGAGCACGGTTCAGCAATACAGGGTGACCCTTCATTACGTTTTCAAGAATATCCCAAATCACTGATTCACGGCGATCAACGATTTTCTTGGCACTCTTCACAGTCTTTACTATGCCACGCTCAATAAGTTTACGGATGATAAACGGTTTATACAGCTCGGCAGCCATTAACTTTGGCAAACCACATTCGCCCATCTTAAGCTCTGGACCAACGACAATTACTGAACGAGCAGAATAGTCTACACGCTTACCGAGAAGATTCTGACGGAATCGACCTTGCTTTCCCTTTAAAGAATCGGAGAGCGATTTTAAAGGACGATTAGACTCACTCTTAACGGCACTTGCCTTACGACTGTTGTCAAAGAGAGAATCAACAGCCTCCTGGAGCATACGCTTCTCATTACGGAGAATAACCTCGGGGGCCTTAATCTCAATCAATCGTTTCAGACGGTTGTTGCGAATAATAACGCGACGATAGAGGTCGTTGAGGTCGGAGGTAGCAAAACGGCCACCATCCAGTGGCTCTAACGAGCGAAGCTCTGGCGGGATGACGGGGATAATTTTCATCATCATCCACTCGGGCTTATTGACATCCACAGATGATCGGAAAGCTTCTACAACCTGCAAGCGCTTTAAAGCCTCGGTTTTGCGCATCATACTAGTATCATTGTTAGCACGGTCGCGGAGCTCATAGC
Organism: uncultured Prevotella sp.; assembly: GCA_938018155.1. Taxonomy (GTDB): domain Bacteria; phylum Bacteroidota; class Bacteroidia; order Bacteroidales; family Bacteroidaceae; genus Prevotella. Next base: position 4,962 of record CALIIG010000231.1, on the reverse strand, counting down.
TTAAACGATCAAGCCCTGTGAGACCCTTATCATCAGCTTCAGCAAGGCGGTGCAGCAAATCGAGTACAGCCTCAGCTCCCATCTTTGCAATGAACTTATTGGGATCAGTATCGTCAAGCAGGTCATTATTGGGATCCAACTTATTGTCGATAATGTCGAGATATTCCTCCTCTGACAACAAATCGAGTTCGTGAGAACCATTCAAATCGCCTACACCTTCAGCATCTTTCATTCCTGCTACTGCACCAGCCTGGATGACAATATATTTTTCGTAATAAATAACTGCATCGAGACTTTTGGTTGGCAGACCAAGCAAATAGCCAATTTTATTGGGTAACGAGCGGAAATACCAAATGTGTGCAACTGGTACAACAAGCTCAATATGACCGCTACGTTCGCGACGAACTTTTTTCTCGGTTACCTCTACACCGCAACGATCACAGACAATACCCTTGTATCTTATTCGCTTGTATTTACCACAGGCACACTCGTAATCCTTAGTTGGACCGAAGATGCGCTCGCAGAAAAGACCGTCGCGCTCGGGTTTGTAAGTACGATAGTTGATGGTTTCTGGCTTGGTAACCTCACCATACGAATTCTCCTTAATCTCCTCAGGTGAGGCGAGACTAACGGTAATCTTCGTGAAATTAGTCTTTACCTTTGTATCTTTCTTGAAAGCCATATTTCTAACTGTTCAATTTTCTTTAATTAATCCAACTTCACACTAAGTCCAAGACCGCGAAGTTCATGGAGAAGTACATTCAGTGACTCGGGAATACCAGGTGTCGGCATCGGGTCTCCCTTAACAATTGCCTCATAGGCTTTTGAACGACCCGTAACATCATCGCTCTTAATGGTAAGCATCTCCTGGAGCACATGACTTGCACCAAAGCCCTCAAGAGCCCAGACTTCCATCTCACCGAAACGCTGTCCACCAAACTGCGCCTTACCACCAAGCGGTTGCTGAGTGATGAGAGAATACGGTCCGATAGAACGGGCGTGCATCTTATCCTCGACCATATGGCCAAGTTTTAAGAAGTAAGTTATACCTACCGTTGCCTTCTGATCGAAAGGTTCGCCAGTCTCTCCGTCATATACAGTAGTAGAACAAAGATTGGGGAGTTCCGCCTTATCGGTCCATTCTTTGAGGTCCTCAAGTTTTGCACCATCGAAAATAGGAGTTGCAAACTTCACTCCAAGGTTCTTACCTGCAGCACCAAGAATAGCTTCAAAGATCTGTCCTAAGTTCATACGTGAAGGCACACCCATTGGGTTAAGAACCAAATCAACAGGGCGACCATCAGCAAGGAACGGCATATCCTCAGTACGCACAATTTTTGAGACTATACCTTTATTACCATGCCGGCCGGCCAATTTATCACCAACCTGTATCTTACGCTTCTTTGCAATGTATACCTTAGCCATCTTAAGGACACCTGAAGGAAGGTCGTCACCAATAGTTATTGCAAATTTACGGCGACTCTGTTCGGCTACAAGATGCTTATCCTTACGGATATAATTCATAATTAAGCGTTGGATAAGGTCGTTGATATGTGCATCGTCAGTCCAGTCACTACTCTGAATACCGTCGTATTCAAGATTCATCAAAGCTGCTACTGTAAATTTACTACCCTTCGTGATAATTTCAGCATCGGTATAATCTTTTACACCCGCACAGGTCTTATCCTTTGTAAGGGTGAGCAACTTATCGACAAGCATACTCTTAAGCTCCTTTTCCTTTGCCTCATATTCTTCATCTATATGCTGCTGTGTCACCTTGTCCTGTTTCTTCGACTCACGATTTTTAATAGCACGTGAGAACATCTTCTTGTCGATAACTACACCACTTAACGATGGATTCGCCTTCAAAGAAGAATCTTTAACATCACCAGCCTTATCCCCGAAAATGGCACGGAGAAGCTTCTCTTCCGGCGAAGGATCGCTCTCGCCCTTTGGTGAGATTTTACCTATCATGATATCACCCGGCTCAACGCGTGCACCAATTCGAATAACACCGTTGTCATCCAAATCCTTTGTTGCCTCTTCACTGACATTCGGAATATCGTTGGTAAAGACTTCTACACCACGCTTGGTTTCACGAACATCAAGAGAATACTCATCAACATGAACTGAAGTAAGCACATCCTCACGTACCATTCGCTCGGAAATTACCACAGCATCCTCATAGTTGTATCCTTTCCACGGCATATATGCAACGAGAAGATTACGTCCCAGCGCAAGCTCTCCATTCTCAGTAGCATACCCTTCAGTAAGAATATCGCCCTTCTTCACACGCATGCCTTTGTTACAAATAGGACGAAGGTCAATAGTCATATTCTGGTTTGTGCGGCGAAACTTAGGTATCCTGTATTCCTTCAAAGCTGGTTCAAAGCTCACAAATTCGTCTTCTTCAGAGCGATCGTAAAGTATCCGGATTGTAGTTGCGTCAACATAGTCAATAACACCATCACCTTCGGCGGTAATCATGGTACGGCTGTCTTCGCAAACTTGCTTTTCAAGGCCTGTACCAACAATGGGAGCATCATTGTGAAGTAAAGGGACCGCCTGACGCATCATGTTACATCCCATCAATGCACGGTGACCGTCGTCATGTTCAAGGAATGGAATAAGACTTGCCGAGACAGATGCTATCTGCTGTGGAGAAACATCCATCAAACTAATATCCTCTGGAGCAACAACAGGAAAGTCGGCAGCCAAACGACAATGTGCAAAATCACGTTTGAAAGTACCATCTTCATTTAACGGTGCATTACCTTGTGCTATAAGTTTGCCGTCCTCCTCTTCTGCTGTCAAGAAAACAACATCCTTATTGTTCATATCAACCTTAGCATCGGCGACCTTACGATAAGGTGTTTCAATAAAGCCCAACTCATTAATGGTTGCATAGGTACAAAGCGAAGAAATAAGGCCAATGTTTGGTCCTTCCGGTGACTCAATAGGACAAAGGCGGCCATAATGTGTATAGTGAACATCTCGCACCTCAAAGCCTGCACGCTCACGAGAAAGACCACCAGGACCCAGAGCCGAAAGACGACGCTTATGTGTAACCTCTGCAAGAGGGTTCGTCTGATCCATAAATTGGCTCAGGGGGTTAGTGCCAAAGAATGAATTAATAACACTTGATATTGTCTTGGCATTAATCAAATCGGTAGGTGTAAACACTTCATTATCACGCACGTTCATGCGTTCACGGATCGTACGACTCATACGTGCCAATCCAATGGCGAACTGATTACTTAATTGTTCTCCTACCGTACGCACACGACGATTCGACAAGTGATCAATATCATCTACTGTTGCGTTCGAATTGATTAATTTAATAAGGTACTTGATAATTTCAATAATGTCTTCTTTCGTAAGAACACTAATGTCAGATGCTATATCAAGTCCTAACTTCTTGTTTATACGATAACGGCCTACTTCTCCAAGGTCATAACGTTTATCCGAGAAGAAAAGATTCTGGAAGACTTCACGTGCACTTGCGTCATCAGCAGGGTCTGCATTACGCAATTGTCGATAGATATAACGGACAGCCTCTATTTCAGAGTTGCTCGGATCTTTGGCTAAAGTGTTAAAGATAATTTCATATTTACTAGCAGAGTCTTCATTCTTATGAACAAGTACAGCAGAAGTACCACTCTCAAGTATAGCTTCAAAATTATCTTTTGTAATTTCCGTTTCACGCTCTAAAATTACTTCATTACGCTCAACTGTTACAACTTCCCCAGTCTCTTCATCTACGAAATCTTCATTCCAGCTTTTTAAAACACGAGCCGCAAGCGTACGACCAATAAGTTCCTTTCGGCTTCGTTTATTAACCTTTATTTCTTCTGCAAGATCAAATATCTGAAGAACATCTTTATCACTTTCGTAACCAATAGCACGAAGTAATGTTGTAACAGGTAATTTCTTTTTACGATCAATGTAAGCATACATCACGTTATTGATGTCGGTCGCGAACTCAATCCAGGAACCTTTGAAAGGAATAATACGCGCACTGTACAAAACTGTACCATTGGCATGAACACCCTGCCCAAAGAAAACACCAGGAGAACGGTGCAACTGAGCAACAACAACACGTTCTGTACCGTTAATTACAAATGTCCCATTATCGGTCATATAGGGTATTGTACCCAAAAAGACATCCTGAATAAAGGTACCGAAATCTTCATGATCAGGGTCGGTACAATACAGCTTCATCTTAGCTTTCAATGGAACACTATATGTTAATCCGCGCTCTAAACACTCATCTATAGTATAACGGGGAGGGTCAATGTAGTAATCCAAAAACTCAAGTACAAAGTTATTACGCGTGTCGGTTATTGGAAAATTCTCTGCGAATACCTTATATAAACCATCGTTCTTACGTTCTTCAGGTGGGGTATCCAACTGTAAGAAATCACGGAAAGACTTCAACTGAACATCTAAGAAATCCGGGAAAGGATAAGGATTGTGGACGCTCGCGAAATTAATTCGGTTATTAATAACGTGTGACATAAATTATTGATCTTATATCTTATTGCCCAAAGGGCGATAGAAAATGTGTCAAAAGACACAAAAAGGCCAGGACTTACCGACTGGGCAAATCCTAACCATTTAATTACTATGCCGTTTAGTATCGCGTTTTGTAAACGATAACTAAATTAAAGTAAAGTCTATATTATTTCAACTCTACCTTTGCACCAGCCTCTTCGATAGCTTTCTTCAAGCTTTCAGCTTCATCCTTAGAGATTCCTTCCTTAATTGTTGCAGGAGCACCCTCTACAAGAGTTTTTGCTTCTTTCAGACCAAGGCCACATGCTTCCTTAACGGCCTTTACTACCTGGAGCTTAGTTGCACCAACATCGGTGAGGACAACATCAAAAGATGTCTTCTCCTCAGCAGCTGCACCATCGCCAGCACCAGGAGTCGCAGCTACAGCTACAGCAGCTGCTGCAGGTC
>CALIIG010000230.1 GCA_938018155.1 uncultured Prevotella sp. | reverse complement strand
TCTGTATTTATATCTTCGCAGCACTGCCTGTACAAAGCCATTCACGCCCCGTATGGAAATACATCGCATAGCATATTGTACAACAAACCGTACCTTCTCGAACGAAAGACCTTAAAATTATATAGTTTTTATTGCATGGTTATTAAATTTTCCTTAATTTTGCCCAAAATAATGATTAGAGAGCACTGCCAATAAGGTAGTTTTAATACACACTTTGACCAGAATGGTATAAGCCGTTCTGTTTACAAACATAATTTATCTTTTATAATAAAATCGGAGATGGGACGCGTTCTTGACAAACTATTGAACTGGTATTTTAGTAAAAATTCACTGCCTTATTGGTGCGTATTGCTCGCCGACAGTGCCATTTGTTATCTGTCTGGTATATTTGTTTTCTGGTTCTATTACCGCGGTGCGGTAACGCTTGGCAATATTGCTTTGCTTTCGAAAACGATTGCCATTTACATGGTTTTCAACCTTATCGGCTTCCGTATATTCCGAACTTATAGCGGCATTCTCCGCTATTCGTCGTTTGTTGACCTGCAACGCGTGGCCCTTGCACAGCTTCTCAGCTGTGGCATTGCCGAAATAGTTCATTACATTATCTTCCATGCTCCTTTGCATTTTGTACGTCTTCAGGGTAGGCAAATCCTGCTGATGTATATCCTTGCCACCATCCTTATGTGGACCATGCGCGTTATTGTGAAAGCGTTATTTGACGTTTCGCTCACCTCCCTCAACCGCAAGGGTGCCCTGATATACGGTATTAGGGAAGGCGGCGTGGCCATAGCCAAGAACATGCGCACCGACAAGTCGTGGGAATATGTCTTCGAAGGCTTTATTTCGCCAGAACAATCGGCCATCAGTCACACGCTGATGGGCAAGCATGTATTTGCTCCCGATAAAAACCTTACGCAAATTATTACCGAAAAAGGCATCAAAGCCGTTATCGTTTCGCCGTTACAACGCGAGAAGTTCCGCAAGGATACCGATCTGCAGGAGCTGCTAATTGATAACGGAGTACATATCCTTATGATGCCCGATCTGCAAGAATGGAAAGATGACGGCAGCATAACGATAAACAGTTTTAAAGAAATTAACATCGAAGATCTGTTGCCACGCAGCGAAATTAAGGTCGATATGGATGCCATCGGCCGTATGTTAAGCGGAAGCACGGTACTGATAACGGGGTCGGCCGGCAGCATTGGCTCTGAGATGGTACGACAGATTGCCGTGTTCAAACCACGTGAAATGATACTCATTGATTCTGCCGAGACGCCACAACACAATATTCGTTTGATGATGCGTGAGTGCTTTCCCGATGTAAAGTGCAACGTTATTGTGGTAAGTATTGTACAGAAAGAGCGCATGGAACACATCTTCAGCACTTACCGTCCCGATTATGTTTTCCACGCTGCAGCCTATAAACACGTGCCCATGATGGAAGATAACCCCAGCGAAGCCGTTTATAACAACGTGCTTGGTACCAGGATTATAGCCGACTTAAGTGTGAAATACGGCGTGAAACGCTTTGTTATGATTTCTACCGACAAGGCTGTAAACCCCACAAATGTGATGGGATGCTCGAAGCGTTTGTGCGAAATTTACTGCCAGTCGCTCAACAGTCACCAGAATACCACACAATTTATCACTACCCGTTTCGGCAATGTTCTGGGCAGCAACGGCTCTGTAATTCCCATTTTCGAGCGCCAAATCAGGCACGGCGGGCCTGTAACCGTTACCGATCCTAACATTATTCGCTACTTCATGCTGATACCGGAGGCCTGTCGTTTGGTGCTCGAGGCAGGGACACATGGCGAGGGAGGCCGTATCATGGTGTTTGACATGGGCAAGCCTGTCAAAATAGCCTCACTGGCACGACGTATGATTAAGCTCAGCGGTGCGAAAGGAGTAGAGATAAAATATACCGGTTTGAGGCAGGGTGAAAAGCTTTATGAAGAGCTGTTGTCGGATAAAGAGAGTACGCTCCCCAGTGAAAATGACAAGATTCGCATTGCCAAAGTCGACCCGAAAGACTATGAAACGGTACTCCGACAAATCGAAGAGCTGTTCGCCATAGCCCAAACTTTCGACAGCATGGCTATTGTTCGTAAGATGAAAGAGATTGTACCCGAATATACTCCCAACAATACACGCTGGGACGTTCTGAACGGAAAGTAAACCGAAAATAGAATTTTCGCGCAGCTCGCACGACGATATAAGAACGAGGTTACCGCCTGCGGGCAGTAACCTCGTTTCGTTTTTTCGAAGGCTCGATACTACAGAGGCATTAACTGTGCCGTATCGGGAGGAACAGGTTACTACAGGCTGCAAGCATTATCCCGCCTTTGATTCCCCATTCCGGCAGGCTGCAAAACAAAAAATCCCACAGCCAAGGCAAGGGCTGTGAGACACAAAGAGTCAGTAATTATTAATATCTATTTGTTAAGTGCCAAAATATCGCTGTAATCATCCAATATGCGACGCGCTCCGCGATAACGGTTATTGTAGTAGGCTTCCGTGCTGTTCGATACGGTTACACCCTGCGAACACGACGCGTGTATGAAGTTAAAGCTGCCGTCTTCTTTCACCTCGGTTACTATTCCAACATGTCCTACGCCTCCCCTGCTGTTGCGACCGGCAAAGAAAACCAGGTCGCCCGTGTGCACTTCGTCCTTGTTTACGCTAATGCCTTCGGTGTATTGGCTGCGCGAACAGCTGTTTAAGCGAATATTCATACTTTTATAAACATACGAGGTAAAACCAGAACAGTCGAAAGCTGACGGACCTTTGCTGCCACGACGATAGGGCCGTCCGAGGTACTTCTGGGCCTGCGCTACAATCTGTTCGCCCGTAACCGAGAAAAGAGCCTCGGCTTCACTCACGGGAATTTCGACGTTATGTGGTGTTGATGGCGATGCTGCGCTGGCGGCTGTTGAAAGTATTGTGGCGAATATAATGATGATGGCTTTCTTCATTTCTGTTTCTTCGTTTGTTGTGCTACAAAAGTACGAAACATATACTACGATTAAAAGCCGGGGGCATTTTGTAGGCGTGAACGCACAAAAAGTAAGGGTAAACGTAAGGGTAAAAGGCTAATGTTTACAGTTTTTAAACTTGTTTTACATCAATTTTTGGGCTTATTTTAGAAAATATCCCATAAAAAGAGGTCCGATTTGTAACTTTTCGCAAATCGAACCTCATCGTTTTTCTATCTCCTGTGCTATGTGTTTACACCTTAATTATATAAGGGGGGTGCAAAAACAACATAAGTGTCATACAACAAGTGCACTGGTTTTACACCTTTATTATAATAGCAAGGATATAGCATAACAACAGTTTTTATTCTGCTTCAAGCAGTTTTATGCAGACGGGCTTTTTGATTTTGATGGCCGTTTCCTGCAATGTGAGCTTTCCTGTATCCTGATTGCGCTCGTAAATTTGAATGGCATTGCTGTCGCGGCACGCGCAAAGCAGGAACCGTCCGTTGGGTGTAATAGCGAAGTTACGCGGGTGAATGCCCGTCAGTTGGTAGCCAACCTTGCGCAGCTTACCGCTTTGCGGGTTCACCTTAAAGATGGAAATGCCGTCGGCCTTCAGCCTGTTGCTGGCGTAAAGATAGCGTCCGTCGGGCGACATATGGATGTCGGCACCACCCCGTCCGCCTACACTGTCGGAGGCAATAGTCTGTATTCGCGTCAGCCTGCCGGCGTTATTGCTGAACACCGTCACCGTACCGCCCAGCTCACTCATCACATAAACATAACGCCAATCGGCCGAATGGGTAATATGTCGCGGTGCCGAGCCTGCCAATAACTTTCCTGTAACACCCTGCGGTATTACCTTACCGCCGTCTCTTTTATACAATAAGATTTGGTCGGCACTAAAGTCGGTAGCCAGAATATGGCCATCGGGCATGAAGCGTGCCGTATGAATGTGTGCCACATTTTGTGGTGCTTTGCCACCCTTTGTTACATTACCCTGGTAAATAAAGCTGCAAGGACCTAAACTACCATCCTTTAAAATGGGGAACACACTCATGCTTCCGCCCGAATAATTGGCCGTAACGGCTATCGTATCGTTGGCCTCGACAAAGCAGGGATCGGCACCACCGGTATAGTGTTTATTCAGAAACTTCATCTTTCCCGCGGCTGCATCAAAGGTAATTGCGCTTAATGTAGCACGCTTGTCGGGCGTTTCATTTACGGCATAAAGCAACCGTCCTCCACGCCCAAAGGTGATATATGAGGGATTTACCATAGCAAGAGAATCCAAAAGCTGAAATTCTCCCGTATTCTGATTGAAGTTAAAGCTGTAAATTCCTGCACTCCCCGTATCGGTATAAGTGCCTGCAACCATCTTCAACTCGTCGCCGGCCATAGCCGAAACCGACAATGAAAGGGCCGATAAACACAATATCAGTTTTTTCATCATGACACAAAGGTTTTATAGTTATACGTTTTTATTACGATGGGACTGTTTGTTTTGCTTACGCCTATGTATATCAAGCCATGTTTTTGCGCCCGTCCACACAAGGGCTACTGTAAGAAAAAGGAAAACGGCTATAAGGATATATAATTCTGATTTTGCCATAAAAAAACAACTTTATGTAAATTTCCATTAATAAATAAGCTATTCAACTGTGCACGAAATTAGGCATTTATATCCAGATAACGTCCGTTTTGGGAGTTTTATTGAATAGCAGTTTGCTTAAAAATACCTAACCAACGGCCAGCCGTAACCTTGTTTTTCTTATTTTTGTATTGTACAAATCAACAGGGCATATGAAAAGTTTTCATTCAAAACCCTGGCTTTTGGCCCGTACGCAGGCAAGGCATACAGCGAGGGTAAAAAGCTAAAGCAGGTACTTTTTCAACACTTTTTATGGTGCTTTGGTGCACAATACCATCGCCTTTACACCATATTATATAAACCATCATCCCGTTTTTGCGGCATCATGTAATTGTTATTACACCGCAAAAACGGGATTCTTCATTTTCTATACCGTCAGTATTTAAAGTGCCTGCTTAAGATGAAGCACGTCAGATACCTTTTTGGTAAAGGCCTTTTTCAGCTTATATGTTGCCGTAGCACGTATATCATCCACTGCCGCACCGGCCTTAACGGTGTATGTTCCTGCGTCAGAAACCCACTGGCTGCCCGCTTCATGGAACGAAGCAAGATCGTAGTCGGATACGGTAAAGGTAAGTGTCTGCTTCTCACCCGGCTGCAACAGGCGGGTCTTGCCGAAGGCCTTCAATTCAAGTGCCGGCTTTTCGATGCTGCCTTTAGGTGCTGTAACATACAGCTGTACAGCCTCCTTGCCGGCCACGCGGCCCGTATTGGTAACGGTTACCTGTGCAGTAAAGCCCTTGCCCGACGGCCTTACCTTCAAGTCGCGATAGCCGAATGTGGTATAGCTTAAACCATAACCAAAAGGATACGATACCGATTTGCCGGCAGTTTCAAAATAACGATAGCCTACGTTAATGCCTTCTTTGTAGCGGCATACTTTATCATTGCCGGGAGCTGTAGTGGGGAAACACTTGCTCGATGGGTGGTCCATGACGTCAACCGGCCACGTCATCGGGAGCTTTCCAGAGGGGCAAACCTTGCCGGTAAGGATGTCTGCAACGCTGTTCCCTGCCTCTTCGCCAGGCTGCCAGGCCAATAAAATGCCGTCAGCAAGGCCTTTCCAGGAAGCCGTATTGATAACACTTCCCGAATTGATTACGACGATAACCTTCTTGCCTTCTTTATGGAATTTGTCGCTTACGCGTGCAAGCATCTCCTGCTCTTCGGCGGTAAGGTTGAAACCTTTGTCGCCACCCACGCTGCGGTCCCAGCCTTCTCCGGCCTGACGTGTGATGGTAAAGATGGCAACATCGGTCTTTTTGGCCTGCTCTTCAACCGCACGGTCGTTGAGCGTAAACTCGGGATACTGAATACGTCCTGCGTACCAGTCGTAGTCACTTACGCCTTCAGAGTGGCGACGCAGGTCGGCAAAGTCGGCCATTTTCTGGTAAAGGGCGGCGAGTTCGGGTGTGCATTGTATACCCACTGCTTTGAAACCGTCTACAATATTCACGCAATGGTCGGGATTAACAGTGCCTGAACCCCAGCCCGTACAAAGCGTACGGTATGAGCCTGAGCCAAAAAAGGCGGCAGTCTTTACGTTGCGGAGCGGCAGAACGCCACCGTCGTTCTTCAGCAATACCATGCCTTCGTCGGCACCTTCACGGGTTACCCGTGCACCCTTGGCAAAGTCAATTCTGCCACTATACTTGTAATTGCGAAAAGTAGGAGTCTTTACTATAAACTCAAGCATGCGCTTTACGTCTACATCTACATCCTTCATGTCGAGCTTTCCACTTTTTACACCGTCAACAATATCCCTGACTTGTGCGTCTTCTCCCCATTCTAACAGGTCGCTTCCGGCATATATCTGTTCGATGGTATTGCGGCGACCGGTCCAGTCGGTCATCACAATACCCTTAAAACCCAAGTCGGTACGTAACACGTCGGTGAGCAATTCGCGGCTCGCTTGTGTGTAAGGGCCGTTCAAACGGTTGTATGATGACATCACCGTCCAAGGGTCAGACTTCGCAATTGCTATCTCAAAGTTCTTAAGATATAGTTCGCGCATGGCGCGCGGAGACACCACTGCGTCTACCTCAAGACGATTTACTTCCTGACTGTTGGCGGCGAAATGCTTCAGGCTCGTACCTACTCCTGCGCTCTGAACACCCTGTATGTAAGCAGCACCTATGTTGCCGGCGAGCACGGGGTCTTCTGAAAAATACTCAAAATTACGGCCACAAAGCGGGTTGCGGTGAATGTTGACGCCGGGGGCCAGCAGCACGTCGACACCCATTTCGCGTGTTTCTTCGCCCATCACGGCGCAGGCATTGTGTACCAATGTGGTGTTCCACGTTGCAGCAAGACATGAGCCAACGGGGAAGGCCGTGGTGTGGAAGGTGGCCGATGTGCCTTTGCGCGTCCAGTCGATACGCAAGCCGGCGGGGCCGTCGCTGAGGATAACCTGCGGAATGCCCAGCCTTGGGATGGCACGTGTACCGCCTGCAGCACCGGGAACACGGCTCTGAGGGCCTCCCACCAGCAGGCTTGCCTTCTCGTCTAAAGTCATGGCTTTGACAACGGCATCGATGTTGTTTGCGCTTAATTTCAGGCTCTGTGCATGCAGAGGAGCTGCTATCAACGGGAGGGTTAGCAGCAAACCCTTGAACAAGTTCTTGGTTTTCATTATTTATTTAAATAGGTAATGATATGTGTTCAAAGTTAATTATAATATCTGACACGGCGGCGAAATTCGCGAAAAACTGCTGATTTGCCGCATAAAAAAAGCACCATATGCCTGACAAAGGGCTGCATAAGCGGTGCTTTCGGCCCGGCAAGGTGGAATTTTCCAAATCTTAAAAGAACATGATGGCAGCGTACGGCCAATTTCCCTGCAGCCTGCTTTTATCCGGGCAGCAGCCTGATTATAAAAGGTGTAGCCTCGTGGTTCATGCGCGCCGTAATGCCAACACCACCGGCCGACGGCTCAAAGGTAAGCTCAACAGGCGTTATCCAGTTGACGTAATGCAGGGTAACGTCTAACCGGTCGCCCGTGCTGCCGTACGAAGCACTTACCAAAAACCTGCGCTTAATACCGTTGAACACACCCTTTGGCCATATAGGATAGGCCGGACAGGCTTTTGTTGCCGTAGTTTTCCAGCACTTATACCCCAGTGCAATGCGTGTAACGAGACCCTCTTCATCGGTTACACAGAGGGTGTAACGGCCCGTACGGCCCGTAATGGCCACCGATTTCCAGTGCAGACGGTTGGGCGACAGCTTAAACGTATGGTTTAAAAGTGCGTGACTTATACCGGATATGCCCTTAACAAAAGGCAAAACACGTTTAGAGCCGGCAGCCAGATGGCGGACACCCCCGGGGTTAACGGGCAATACCTTATCGCGCACCTGCGGCATGAAATAGTTCCAAAGCAGGCGGTGTTCGCGGCTGCCGTCGAAAGTTGAACTTTGTGTAACCACCACAACCATGTCCTTATCGGGTATAATAAAAATGTATTGGCCGTAGGCTCCGTCGGCCCGGGCCGAGCCCTTACGCGGGCAGGGCC
>CALIIG010000229.1 GCA_938018155.1 uncultured Prevotella sp. | reverse complement strand
GAAGATTTTCGAAAATATCTTGCCTCAACACGATATTTTCAATACCCGATGCTGCAAGTATTTTGCGGAAAGGGGCAGGGAGAAAAACCCGGCCTTTGGCATCAGTCCTGGCTTCTGTATTACCTAAAAAGCGCATATGTATATTTACCTATAAAAGAATCTTGCCATCAAAGTTACACAAAGTACCCCACTTCGCACCACGTTGCCCCACATTTTTTTGCATTTTAACCTCATTTTTGTTTTTAATCAATATCTGCCTGACAATCTTATGGATAAGAAGTTATATGAAAGAGTTGCTGTTTTCCCGTTTTATATAGATTTTCGTTATAAAAGGGAAGATTTTAGAAAAAGAAATACTATTTTTGCAGTTGTTTAGTATGGTGTGAGGAAACACTTTGAGACATGGAGAAAACCATTGACGTAGAACGTATTTTAAAAAGCAAGATGGGAAATAGGATGCGATTTGTACCCTGTTTCCTTGTCAAATGGTTAAAACACATTGTTCACGAAGACGAGGTGAATAGCTTTCTGTGGGAAAGCCGGAATAAGCAGGGAACAGAATGGCTTGAAGACTGCGTGAAGTATCTGAAGATGAATATTACCGTTGAGGGAATGGAAAACTTGCCCGACCCTGACGATGGCCGCCTTTATACTTTTGTGTCTAATCATCCGCTGGGCGGACAAGATGGGGTTTGTCTTGGTGCCATTATCGGCAGGCATTATAACGGGCGTTTCCGTTACCTTGTGAACGATTTGTTGCTTTTTCTTCCCGGTTTGAAGCCTGTTAGTATAGGTATTAATAAAACCGGCAGGCAGGGACGCGACTTTCCCCGTATGGTAGAAACCGGTTTTCAAAGCAATAATCATATGCTGATGTTCCCCGCAGGGCTAAACTCTCGTATTATAAACGGTCATATCCATGATATTCCATGGAAAAAGACTTTCATTACAAAAAGTGTGGAATATCACCGTGACGTTGTACCCATTTACTTTAGTGGATGTAATTCGAAACGCTTTTATCGTATTGCCAAATGGCAGAAACGCTTACATCTTAAAGTAAATATTGCCATGCTTTTTCTTGTAGACGAAATGTATCGCAATGTAGGAAAACACTTCCGTATTGTGATAGGGAAACCCATTCCCTGGCAAATGTTTGACAAATCGCGTACGCCTGCCGAGTGGGCACAATATGTTGAGAACAAGGTTTACGAACAAGCGGGTCCGGCTGCATTGCGTGCCGAATAAGCCTAACCAATGATAAAATATGGAAGAAGAGATTGTAGCACCTGTCAGTAAGGCACTTCTTAGAAGCGAATTAACTCCTGAACGCAAACTCCGAACGACGAACAAGAGCCATAACAATATTTATGTAATTACGGCTGCCGAATGTCCTCACGTAATGAGGGAGATAGGACGCTTGCGCGAAATAGCTTTTCGCACGGCGGGAGGAGGCACGGGAAAAGCCGTGGATATAGATAAATTCGATACCATGGAGGGCGGGTGCCGTCAGCTTATAGTATGGAATCCCGAAGACGAAGAAATTATAGGCGGGTATCGTTACCTTTATGGGCGTGACTGGAAAACCGATGAAACCGGACAGCCTGTGTTGGCAACAGGGCACATGTTCCGCTTTTCTCCTCAGTTTATGCGCGATTATGCTCCATACACGGTAGAGTTGGGCCGGAGCTTTGTTTCCCTCGACTATCAGAATGTACGTGCCAATACCAAGTCGATTTTTGCTTTGGACAATTTGTGGGACGGTCTGGGGGCACTTACTGTTATCAACCCTGACTGCCGTTTCTTTTTTGGAAAGATGACGATGTACCCCTCTTTCCCAAGGCGTGGCCGCGATATGATTCTATACTTTCTGCACAAGCATTTTAAGGATAACGACAAGTTGATAACACCGATGGAACCGTTAAAAACGGAAACTCCGGAGAAAGAGCTGGGTCAAATTTTCTGTGAGGACGATTTTCGGCGTGATTATCGCATCCTGAATCATCAGGTACGCGAATTGGGTTACAACATTCCCCCGTTGGTTAATGCCTATATGAACTTAAGCCCTACGATGAAATTCTTTGGTACTGCCATCAATCACAACTTTGGCGATGTGGAGGAAAGCGGAATCCTCATTGATGTAAACGAGATATTTGAGGTAAAGAGGGTCCGTCATATCAATAGCTTTGTTGAGGAGCATCCGGAGGCATTGAAGCTCCCCGGCAACAAGGACAATATTATTTTATAGCTTATTTTATTTCCAGCAGTTCAATTAGGCGTCTTCCTTTCACTAAAAAATGGTTGCACCATACACGCATGTGATATTGTGTTTCAATTTGTAACCATTTTTTTACATGTTATGCGCACCGGGGTATTAAGTGTAAAGAATATTCTTGACATTCCATATTTTGCAGACGATTAAATAAGAACGAATGTATATATTCTTTGTGCTCTGAAATGGAAATCTCTTCATTGAAACAAGAATGATTTGATATTGTTTTTCGTTTCTTTTTGTTAAAGTGTCAGCTTTTCAGAAAGAAGGCATGACGATTACGTCCAAATTGCGTTGCGTTTACGGTATAAAGGTCTCCCCTTTACATCGTAATGCCGATGCCTTTACGCCGTAATTGGTTTGCGATTACGCCGTAATCATGGGTCAATAAGCCCTCTTTTGCAAAACGAAACAGTTGGTGGTAGTTATAACAGCCTGTTAAATAAGGGATTGGTAAAAATCTTGCTTTTTCGCTATTCACCGTAAATGATGCCGGGGTTCAGAAATACTCGAAAAGCAAGAATACAATTGTTGGGTTATTTCAATGGTTATAAATTATAAGCTACCTGCAATATACAGTTAAGGCTTACACCAATAGATGCAAGCCCCAAAACCATAATCTTAATATAAAAATTACCGATGAAATGGGGCTAAACGATAGGTAACGAGATGCCTGATAGCTTTTGGTACACATCTAAAGCATATACATCGGTCATGCCACTGATGTAATCGAGAACGGCCATAATGCGTGTTTCGAGGTTGTTGCTGCGAATATCGTATTGGCTGCTGACGCGTTCGATGATTTGTTTGCTGTGGAATCGTCCGGGTTGCACAACGGCACTGATAAGCGACTGCATAAGCGTTTCCATAATCTTATATCCGCTTAATTCAATGTCAAGCACGGGCTTACTCCGGTAAATGCGTTTATACGAAATTTCAGAACAGCGTTTGTATGCTAAGCGTTGAGGCTCTGAAATGTTATCAATAAGCGTACCCTTCAGCGTTCCGCTTAATATTTCATCCTCGTGATTGACAAAAGCCTGTACACATTCGTTCTCAAGTTTACCCACAACACATGCCCGCATATACACAATTTGCTCGTTTTCATCGGTCACCCCTTCTCTTTTCAGCCTGTGAAGAATGTCTGCTTGCGCATCCTTGTCAAAGAAACCAAGCAACAATTCTGTTGTTTCGTCGAAGCTGAGAATCTTTAATTTGTGAGAGTCTTCGATGTCCATAATCTCATAACATATGTCATCGGCAGCTTCCATCAGATATACTAACGGATGGCGTGCATAGCGGAGGGACTTTTCTGGTGCCGGCAAGCGGATAAGTCCCAATTCATCGGCAATTTTCTCAAAGGTGGGAGCTTCAGAACAAAAGAAGCCAAACTTACCATGATTACCTGCGAGGGTGCTTGCAAAAGGGTACTTGACAATAGCAGCAAGCGTAGCATAAGTCATGACGAAACCGCCGGGACGACGGCCCGAAAACTGGTGGGTCAGTAAGCGAAAAGCATTTGCATTACCTTCAAAATGAGTTATATCTGACCAGAAATCAGAACTTACTTTATCTTTTAAATACAATCCACGATCCTCGGTAAAGTAAGTTTGAATAGCCTTTTCGCCCGAATGACCGAAAGGAGGGTTGCCCATATCGTGTGCCAGACCTGCTGTTTGTACAATGGTTCCTATCTCTTCGAACAGTGTACCAGATAGTTCAGGGTGCCTCTTAATGAGGATATGCGCCACATCATCGCCCAGTGACTTGCCGAGAGATGAAACTTCTAACGAATGGGTTAGGCGGTTATGTACGAATACACTGCCCGGTAAGGGGAATACCTGTGTTTTGTTTTGTAAACGCCTGAACGGTGCAGAATAAATAAGTCGGTCGCCATCACGCTTAAACTCTGAACGGTCATCGTGGCGCGAAGGGTGTCCTATTTCCTGCCCGAGCCGCTTATTGGAAATTAGATGTAGCCAATTCATCATCAATATTTTTTGTTGATAGGCAAAGATACGCTTATTTCCCTGATTTTCGCCTTTTTAATATTTAAAATCAAATAATGTGTACAGAATTGATTAATTTTGCAACAATATGGTAAAAGTAAAGATTGTCAATACCGGCCGGCAGCCCTTACCGGCTTATGCTACAGCTCAGAGTGCAGGCATGGATCTCAGGGCAAATATCAATTCCCCCATCACGCTCCGTCCCATGGAACGCCAGCTTATTCCTACCGGTTTGCACATAGCTCTCCCCGATGGCTTTGAAGCACAGGTTCGCCCACGTAGCGGACTGGCTTTGAAACACGGTGTTACAGTGTTGAATACACCGGGGACTATTGATGCCGAGTATCGTGGAGAGCTGAAAGTGCTGTTGGTGAACTTCTCAGATACCGATTTTATAATTAATGCAGGTGAGCGTATTGCCCAAATGGTGATAGCGCGTTATGAGAAGGTTGATTTTGAACTCGTAACAGAATTGGATGATACAGAACGCGGTAATGGAGGGTATGGACATACGGGTGTGAAGTAAATAATATGTTGAAATTGAAGAAAATTACAGATTTCATCGTTATTTTGGTGTTGCCGGCTTGCTTTTTTGTTAGTCCCGTACAAGCAAAAAAAAGCAAGAAACAATATCTTAATCAAACGGAAGTTAAGGCCGATACTGTTAGCTATGAGGCTTCACGGCGATATAATTATTTCTTTCTCGAAGCTGTACGCCAGCAAAATGCAGGACATCTTGCGGCAGCATTCGACCTGCTTAACCTCTGTCTGCAACTTAATCCTCAGGCCGCAGAGGCTTATTTTATGCGGTCGGGCTGTTACGCACACATGCGTCTCGATTCTCTTAACTTTGCCGATTTGGTAAAGGCTGCTACGTTACAACCATCAAACGATACCTATCAGGAACGACTGGCAGAAGGCTATCTGAATACAGAAAAGTATGAAGACGCAGCTAAAACTTATGAAAATTTATATTCGAACAATAAGAGCAGGAGTGATGTTCTTGGAATTTTGGTTCAGCTTTATAAGCAGTTAAAAAACTACAATAGTATGCTTTATACCATTCAACGCATTGAACAGGTTGAGGGAGAAAGTGATCAAACAGCCATGATGAAGATGAATGTGTATGAGCTTAAGGGCGATGAGCAAAATGCTTATCAAACATTAAAGCAGCTGTCCGACACGCATCCTTATGACCAAAACTACTCTTTAATGCTCGGAAACTGGCTTATGCAGCATAAGGGACAGAAAGAAGCCTGTAAGCTTTATGCAGATGCACTGAAAGCTGACCCTGATAATGTTTATGCCCAAAGTGCGATGTATGACTATTATAAGGCTGTTTCGCAAGATTCTTTGGCCGACGATATGATGAACCATATATTGTTAGGCAGGAACACTCCGCAGGCAAGCCGGATACAATTCCTTCGTCAGGCTATTATGAACAGTGAGCAAAAAGGGAGGGATTCCATGGAGGTTGTCGGTCTCATAAATCGTGTTCAGCAAATTGTTCCTAAAGATACGCTGGTCGCTCAGATTCGTGTAGCATACTATTCGATGAAGAAATTTCCAAAGGCTGATGTCAATAAGGCCTTGTCTGAATTGTTGGAACTGCAACCCGATAACGCAGGAGCAAGAATGCAGCTTATTCAAAACGAGTGGGATACAGGAAATTGGGTAAAGATTGATTCGTTGAGTACGCCAGGCATGTTGTACAATCCCGATGAAATGGCCTTTTATTATTTCTCAGGCTTATCGCGGTGGTATCTGAAAGATGATAAAAAAGCCCTTGATGCCTTACAGCGCGGAATACGTGCAATTACGGCCAAAAGCAATCCTGAAACGGTAGGTGTTATCTATTCAATATTGGGTGAAATATACCATAATATGGGCAAAAAAGCCCAATCATTCGCAGCCTATGATAGTTGTTTACAATGGAAACCCGACGATGTGGTTACACTGAACAACTATGCTTATTATCTTAGTGAGGAAGGAACCCGTCTGCAGAAGGCTGAGGAAATGAGCGCGAAAGCTGTCAAAGCAGAGCCGAAAAATGCGACCTATTTAGACACATACGCATGGATTCTTTATAGGCAGAAACGCTATGCTGAGGCCAAAATTTACATTGATATGGCATTAAAGTTCACTGCCGACAGCACAAACGATGCCACACTACGTGAACATGCGGGTGATATTTATGTGGAATTGAAGAACTATACTGAGGCAGTTGGGTTTTATAAACGGGCTCTTCAACAGGGCGGTGATGTTAAAATGCTGAATAAAAAGATTAATCTTTATAGAAGGAGAAAATGAAGAATTATCTGAAAATAATGTTGCTTTGCACTTCTCTATTGTTAGCATCGTGCGGTACTAAAAAAGCGATAATAAAAGATACCGGAACAAAGAAAGCTGGAGTATTTGGTAACGATTCCGGCAAAAACCAGGCATTGACGTTTGTGCAGAAAGTCTACGACCGGCAAGTATATGCACAAAACATTGTCAGTGATATGAGTTTCCGTGCTACGGTAGGCGGTAAGACGGTGTCTGTACCCGGTGCAGTGCGTATGCGCAGGGACAGAGTGATTCGTCTTCAGCTTTTTATTCCTATTATAGGCAGCGAAGTTGGGCGTCTGGAATTTACGCCAGAGTATGTGCTTGTTGTCGACAGGATTCATAAACAATATATTAAAGGCGACTATAACCAGCTTGATTTTCTTCGGGCTAATGGTTTAAACTTCTATTCGTTACAAGCTCTTTTCTGGAATCAGTTGCTGATACCCGGAGCTGTTCGCGTAGGTGAAGGAGACCTTCAAAGGTTTAAGGTAAACTTCGATGAAATGGGAGAAAAGATACCTGTCAGCCTTAAAAATGGGAATATCTCATATCAATGGGAAGCGAATCGCTCGAATGCTCTAATAGAAAAAGCCGAAGTTGTTTACGAATCGCCCAATCGGGATAAATCTAAACTGGTATGGGATTATTCTGTTTTCAAGTCTTTGGGGTCAAAACAGTTTCCTCTGTTACAGGAGTTTTCTTTCACAACGCATGTCGATGGCAAGGAAAGAAATGCGACTGTTCGTATAGAAATGGATGGTATAAGTACAGAGTCCGACTGGGATGCCGAAACAACCGTATCATCAAAATATAAACAGGTGGATGCAAAAGCGGTCTTTGATAAACTACTTAATATGTAAATGAAGCGAAAAATATTAATATATTCCGTTTGTGTCATGATGCTGCCACTGACAGCATACGGCCAGAAAACATCCTCACGACACACGGTACAAGAGACTTCTACGGTAAAAAAGCAAAAGCCACAGGCAGGAAAACCAAAAGGAAATAAGACGGATCGCCCCCGGAAAAAGGATGCGAAGAATAACGTTGTCAATTATTCAAACGCTTCAATTAAAAAACTTCAGAATCAGAGA
>CALIIG010000228.1 GCA_938018155.1 uncultured Prevotella sp. | reverse complement strand
TTTTTCCGGCCGGGATGTTTGTCATTCAGGCTGAAGAACACAAATATCATTTCATCAAAACTTTTGCTTTTTACCTCTTTACCCTTTTACTTTTCAGCACAGCCTTTTCATTTGTCAGAGATAATTCTGTACCAATAAGGCAACATTTTAACTCCTTATAGCTCCATAACTCCCTTTAACTCCTTCCAAAACTTTTGCTTTTTTACTTTTTTACCTCTTTCCTCTTTTGCTTTTTTACTTTTAATTTAATTCTTTGTTTTTTTAATTCTTTACCTTTCAACCATGTACTTCCTCATCATGCTGTGCTCGGGGAGCCTGCGGTTACGCACATCCCACACGGCCTGCGTGAGCCTTTTGGGGCATGTGCGGCCCACGGTGCCGAACACCTTTTCGGCCATTGCCTTGCGCGTCATGAGCTTACCGCCCCTGCCGGTAATCACGCGCATGGACCATACACTGTCAATAAGGTCAATCAAATCGTTCTGACTTCGCTCCCACTTCACCGACCCCGCGGGCCTGCTGAGCAGCCACCGCACATCGTCGGCCATCTGCTGCATGGCCCTTTCGCGCCTGCGACGACGCTCCTGAAAAGCCAAAAACTCATCCATTGCGCCCTCCTCCCTCAAAAACGCCGCGATAGCTCGTGAGCCGCGGCAGCTGCACCGGCTCTACCGTATCGACAAACGATGCCAGACTTACCCCGCCTTCCAGCCTCAGCTGCGTGTAATACGTCACCACATCGGGCCGCTGCGACCGCTCGCTCTGCCGCGCCACGGCATAGATGTTGCGCGGACAGCGGCGGTGCAGATTGCGGCAGAGCCTCGTCGCTATGGCACGCATGGTAAGCGGACGCCCCGTTGCGGAATCCTTCAGCTGGCGTGTCCGGGCCAGCACATGCGCCACCTCCATAAGCTGGTCAACGCTGTCGTTCCAGCGCGGAAAGCGTCCCGGCTGCTCATCCTGCCTGATGATGTGGCCAAAAAAGCACAACATATAATACTCGGTATTCAGCAAATCGTCGTGCATAACAGGCACCTTTACGTGCCAGTAGTCTTTTGAAATCTTTTTCATGTTACAGTTTATCAAATGGTTAAATGATGAATTGTCAAGCCGTGATGCTGCCGGAGCTGTCCGACGCCGGAATACTTCCCGCCCCCTGATGCCGGCCGAATCCTGCCTCCACGCCGCCCCGGCAACGCCTTCGTACTGCTGCCCCCGTGAGCTGACGCCGGCTGAACCCTGCTTCCACGCCGCCCGAATCTCGGACCATTGCTTCCTTACTTGTTTAAAAGTTTCATGGTTCATCTGCCTTACCGGGCTTCGTTCCTGCACGCAAAAATAAATTTACTCGTCGAAACCCGCATCTTTCCTCCCCCTTTTTTACCTTTGTTTAACTATCGGTGAAATCACACTTCGCACTTCCGCGATTTTTATATACATTTTTTACGTCGTACGGTACACGTCCCGCTTGTGCCGGCACACCACAACCGCTCCCCCGCCCCGTTCCCTTCCCGTCCGCCTCCCTGCCCCATTCCACCGCAACCGCCACCCCCTGCGCGCACAACGTCATCGTACGGCGGCCGTCAGCAGCGCGTACGGCGGCCGTCACACACACCGTACGACGGCCGTCAGCAATGCTGCCGACGGCCGTCGTACACCCGGCGTTACATTCTTTTCGCGAATACAACACGCACCCGGCCGCGTAACATGCCAACGCCGGGGCGTCAACATCAGGCTTGTATCCACCTGCATTGTCAGCAGCCTGCGCACGGAACCGGCGTTCCCGCGCAGAACGAAAAAAATATACTATGGTGCGGGAAATGAAAAAAGGTGACAAACACCCCCATGATGCAAGTCACCTTTTCCACAGAATACCGACAGTGTAACCGCTGCCGCCGTTTCGTTTTTATCCTTTCGTCTCCGAAACTTTCACGTACCTTTTCCTCAACTTGCCGCCCCCTTTCCCGTTTATTGAAACCTTACCTGCAAATTCAGCCTGAAACAAAAGCCCGGCCACGGCAGTCGTGCAGAGCCTGCCAAACTCATATCTGGTTGTAGAAGGTGTTTCCGGTTTTGTGTTGCAAAACAAATAATCTTCGAACAAATTACGGTCATAGAAATGATAACAAAGCACGTCGCCGTCGTCCTTTACCACCAGACAGTCCCCGTTTGCCTGATATTCTCCGTTCCACGGTGTGTGCGGAACCATTCCCAAAGCCGATGCTACCAGAAAACCCTTTATCTTATGTACGTAATACTGCTGGTTGTACGACATATCATATTTCAGTGGATTCAGACCGGAGACACGTTCGGCAAGCTCTTTCAAACTCTTTGTTTCGCCCCGGTTTGCCTCAATAAGAATATGTGCCATAATAGCGGGAAGGCAGCTGTCAATCAGTATAAAATTGTTGCGACAAATGGCATCGTCCATCTGCTTAAAGCTGGGCACGCCTCCCAATTGCCGTATTTTCCCTACCCTATCCTTTATTTTATTCGGGGTATCAATGGCGTTGACTGCCTCAATTTCAGCATCCGTGAAGTGATGACCGGCCACTGCAAAGGTGACGTTGGCTGAAGAATCTGCTCCAAAGAATTAAAAAACCTCGTTTAGTTCCTTATAATCATAAATCGTTTTTTTCTTCACCCTTCCGTTTAAGTATTCCAACTTCGTCTGCGGTCTTCATAATGCTTATCCAATAAATTACAAATTTTCTGATATAAAAGACTCTACAGAATCAGCCCTCACTTCCAAAAATCATTTTCAATTTGCTCATAGTGCCTTTGAGTCAGCGCATCAGGTAAAGAGTTAAGAGAAGGAAATTCTAATAGCATTTCTTCCGATAGTGTATTAAGTAACTTGCTTGCCAATAGCTCCGAGTAAGCACCTGTCAAAGCTTTCTCATACCATTTTATCAGCTCCTTCTCAGTGACAATGTTTTGTATTTTGCTTCTCCACCCTATTTGATTAAGGAGCGAAACTATGGTTTTTTCCTCAGCATCCTTACATACTATTACTATCCTGTCACTGGAAACACCTGCAACTATGGTTTCTGCTAAATCTTCGTTTAAGGAAAGATGCTTTATCTGGATAGCAGGCCCCCAATTGGAATACATATCCAGTCCTCTGTCAGCAGCATTGGTTACACCAACCCTATAGACCCTGGCTTCTTGCATATAACTGGTATTACTTGCATCTAAGCACATTATTTTAGTAGAGAAATCTTCAAACTCGTTTAGTAAAGGTAAAGCATCTTCGGCTACAGAAATTTGAACTTTAAGATTTAGCACATCTACTAATGTAGAGAAAAGAGAGTAAACTATAATTTCATACACTTTATCAATGCTCCTCCTTAAACCAGGTTCATCCCAAAACAAATTTATAAGTTTCTCTACCTTAAATGAATTGCCTGTAGCCGTCATACAGTATTCTAAGGCATTAGATAACTGGCTGTGCTTTGCAAGAAATTTGCGATATATGTATGATTCTACTGCTCCATTATATTTTACGTTCTCATTACCTAATGTTACTAATGTCTCTGGGGGCATAGCATTATTATCAAATAAATCTTGCGCTACTGGTACAAATCCTTCCCAACAATGGCAGAGATACCATATCTCTCCATCTCTTACTCTTTGTTCTGTAATCTTCCAACTGTAATAAGTCAATATTTTTGTCTGTTCTGTGGTGATATAGAATTTCTGCTATTTGTATGGGTTTATACCAATGTACTCTAGATTTCTGTATCAGTGCGTCTAAGGCCGATTTAGCTTCTTCTCTTGTTTTCATCGTCATACTGATTTAGTGCTTCTGTCATTTGTTTGGCAACAGCTTTAATAACTGGTACTGCCACTGAATTTCCACATTGCTTTTTTACCTTGGAATAAGGTAATACTATTTTATAATTATCGGGAAAACCCTGTAATCTTAACATCTCTCTTTCTGTAGGTCTACGCTCATCATTAATTAAAATATAGTTGGCAGAAGCTCCTGCCCTCAGACACGAAGAATACGGATGCGGGGTTATACTTCCAGCCATATTTTCATGAGAAATATAAGGTTTAGGATAATTCTTATCTTTTAATCTTTTAAGTCTGGATTCTCTGATTTCGGAATTTACATAGTATTTTGAACCTACATTCTGTTCCAGAACATCAACTAAAGTCTTATGATTTACCTCTTTCTCTGGAAAAGTAAAAAACACTCTATCCAAGAACCCAACTATAATAATTCTTTCCCGTTTTTGCATGCATCCGTAGTCTAAAGCGTTTAAAACTTTAGCATATACAGTATAACCTAATGCTTCCAAATGAGATGTAATAACCTTAAAAGTTTTTCCTTTATCATGCGCAACTAAGTTTCTTACATTCTCAAGCATAAAAGCCCTTGGCCTTTTTGCTTTCAATATCCTTTCAATTTCAAAGAATAAGGTGCCTCTTGTTTCATCCTTAAAACCTTCTTTTTTACCTATAATTGAGAAGGTCTGACACGGGAACCCCGCCAATAGAATGTCAAAATCAGGTATCTTGGCTGCTGCTATTTTTGTTATATCCCCAAAAGGATGTTCTCCAAAATTAGCTTTATAAGTGGTACATGCATCTTCATCAAACTCAGAAGAAAAAACACATTTCCCACCCACAGCTTCAAATCCTAATCTTATTCCTCCGATTCCTGCAAACAAATCGATGAAAGTAAATTTCGGTTTGGCCGGGGAGGGAAAGGGAAAGCGAAAGAAATCGTTGAACAAATTATACTGCAGGGGATTCTCGGAAACAGTAGAGATATAAGCATCAGTCAATGGTTCGTCATGAACTGTTTTGCTACGCCTTTGCTTATGTTGTATAAAGCTCCGTATTGCCAATATAATTTCTTCTTTCCTTTCTTCTGGTATGTCGTCTTTACAATTATGCAAATACTGACTGAGAACAGCCATTTGGTTTTCAAAAGACGCTTCGCCATAAATCCTTATACCCTCCTTTGTTACCTCTTCAGGGAATGAAGACAATGGCATTCGGGTGTTTTTCGACTCTGTTGTCATTCGTTTTCAGTTTCTTTATTGCAAAGATAGTTCTTTTTAAAGGAAATACAGGCATCGGGAAATCAAAAGCTTTGTGACAGTATATAATTTCGATACAAAGCGGGAGAAGTAAGAATTCTTCCGGATAAATATCATAAACAAAAGGGAAAAACGGGATATGGGTAAGACCTGAAAGAGGGGATTAAGAATTAATGCAACAGAAATCAACATCAAAAAAATATTCAGAAGTCGCAGAACGGTGCGGTGGACGGCTTATAAGATTGGTACTGGTATCTTTGTTATGCGCAGGAAATTCAACGGGGAATGGACGAAATGCAGACCGTCGCAGGGGTAACCGGCCGATAAAATCAGGGTGAAAAATAATTACATTCCGGGCTTAGAAAACGGGTATGGCGATGTAATGTTGTCGTCACC
>CALIIG010000227.1 GCA_938018155.1 uncultured Prevotella sp. | reverse complement strand
AATAACCGTATATTCGTGAAAATTTGAAAGGTTGTCGTTCGGCTAAATGAACAAGCCTGAGTATTAAAGCAAGGAACAATAACAGCACGCCGGCTGAACCTACAAACCCTTCTTCTTCGCCAACTGTACAGAAAATGAAGTCGGTATCTTGCTCCGGGACGAACTTTAACTTGGTTTGAGTTCCGTTGAGAAAACCTTTACCTTGCAGACCTCCCGAGCCAATGGCAATCTCACTTTGATGTACATTATAGCCAGCACCGGCCAAATCTTCATAAAGGCCCAACAGTACATTAATACGCACCCGTTGGTGAGGCTCCATTACATCGTTTAAAACATAGTCGGCACTGTAAAAAAAGATGATGGAACCAATGGAGAAAAGAGCTATCATCAGGTAATTGGAGAATCGCGTTGACAGCCCCTGATAAATCAAATATCCTATTAATCCTACACAAATAATGAGCTGAACCCATACAATATCAAAATGTTTCACATAAACAGAAAAGAGTAATGCCAGTAGCGTTATTCCAATACAAATTCCCGTTATGCAAATAGCTTTTCCTTTATCATGAATATAAGTGTAAACCATTCCCATGGAAAACAGCTGTACTAACAGCAATACGACGAACTTTCCAACCGATGTAGCATGGTCCCATAGCATTACTTGTTCGTACTTTATGCCCACAACGAAGTAGATAATCATGGCTACTCCCGTGAAAAGTATGCTGCCAGGCATACCCTCCCGGTACAGCATCAGGAAGAAAGACAGGTATACGAGAGCCGAGCCCGTTTCGCGTTGACCTACAATTAACAGAATAGGGAGGAATACAATAGCCACCGCAGCCATCATGTGTTTGATGTTGGCCATGGTAAATCCATACGCACTCATCAGTTTAGCAACGGCTAAAGCAGTAGCAAATTTGGCAAATTCGGCAGGCTGTAAGCGTAGAGGCCCCAGAACAAGCCACGACCGTGAGCCCTTGATTTCGTGCGGATTGAATATCGTTACAAAAAGCAAGAGCATCAGTGCAGCGTATATAACGTAGGCAAAGGTATCGTAAAAGCGGTCGTCGAGCATCAGCAACACAAAACCTAAAGCCAGCGAAGTGCCAATCCAGATAATTTGCATGCCAGAGCGTGTACTTAAGCTAAAGATGTCGGTTTCGCCGTAAGTGTAGCTTGCCCCGCACACACTTATCCAGCCAAATACAAGTAAAGCCAGGTAGATGCTGATCGTCCACCAGTCGAGATTACGCAATACTCCTGGTTGCTTATCGATTTCTTGCTCCATACGCTATTCTTCTATTCTGCAACTGTTCTGCCTCAATGGCACGAGCAGGAGAGAGCTTTCCTTTGATGTATTGTTCAAATAAGACACCGGCAATAGGCACTGCAAAGTCGGCGCCGAAACCGCCATTTTCGACATATACCGCAATGGCAATCTTGGGATTGTCCATTGGAGCAAAGCCCATAAAGACGGAATGATCCTGTCCTCGGTTCTGCGCTGTTCCGGTTTTACCACATATGGGGATGTCGAAACTGCGGAAATGCTTGCACGTCCCCCCTAAGGCAGACGAGCGCATACCAGCGATAATGTAGTTGTATGCGCGGCGACTGGCACGTGTGTAATGGCGCCGATAGTACATCGTATCAATGTCAGCACCTTGAATATGCTTCACAACGTGGGGAATATAATAGTAGCCTCGATTGGCGATGGTTGCGCCAAGGTTTGCAATTTGCAATGGAGTGAGGTTAACTTCACCTTGCCCGATGCCGATGCTAATCACGGTAAGACCGTTCCATGAGCCATTATAAGCCTTGTCATAAAAGCTGGCATTGGGTATCAAACCGCGCTTTTCACCCGGAAGATCAATGCCAAGCCTGTAGCCAAAACCCATGCTGACCATGTAGTTACGCCAAGTATTCATGGCTTCTTCCACGTTCTTGTACTTCCTTCTGTTACTTAGCATATAGTAGAGCCCCCAACAAAAGAAACCATTGCACG
>CALIIG010000226.1 GCA_938018155.1 uncultured Prevotella sp. | reverse complement strand
CAGACAGCAACGCTACGAATATATTGCCGAATTAACAGACAGTATCAATGATTACAACAACATTTTAACCCGATGGATACAGATGCGTCAGGGCGAGTTGAGCCTGAAAATCGAGAGCTTTAAGCTCCAGCAGCTTTTCGATTTAGTGTCGCATAGCAGGATGAGTTTTCAATTAAAGGGGATAAATCTTATAGTTAAACCTACTGATTGTGTAGTGAAAGCCGACAAGACCCTGACGTTGTTCATGATTAATACCATCGCCGACAATGCCCGAAAATTCACTCCTGAAGGTGCCTCTGTTACAGTTGAGGCAGAGGAAAAGCCTGACAGCGTTGAAGTATCCGTATGTGATACGGGTTGCGGTATGACCAAAGATAAGCTCGATCACATCTTTGACCGTACCTATACAGGAGGGCATGGGTTCGGCTTAAAGAACTGTTACGGCATCATTGAGAAGTATAAGAAGGTAAGTAGAATATTTAATGTATGCCAGATAAAAGCAGAAAGTGAGGTTGGGTGCGGTACAAAAGTATCCTTTCGATTGCCTAAAGGCATTGCCCGGCTTGTTGTTTTTCTCTTCTCCGGCCTGCTTTCCCTGTGGGTTTCACCCCGGTCTTCCGTTCTGGCGGCTACACCCAACTACCCCGAAGTTGTAACGAAGGCGGCACAATTTGCCGACAGTGCTTATTTCTCCAATATTAATGGGGCCTATGAGCGCACTCTTATATTTGCCGACAGCTGTCATAAATACCTGACAAAACGCGACACAGCGGTATTGCTCGATATCAGTAACGAAGCGGCCATAGCGGCTCTTGCCCTGCACAAATGGGAAGTATATCGCTATAATAATAAGGTATACACAAAGTTGTTTCGTGAGGCAAGTGCCGACAGTTCGCTGCCGGAGTATGTCCGTACCATGCAAAGGAGTCAGACAAATAAGACTGTTGCCGTCGTTCTTCTGGTTATTTTGCTTATCGTTATTTTCCCTGCCTACTATTTTTTATACTATCGTCACAAACTTAACTACAGCTTTTGTGTTGACCGTGTAAACCAGATGAACGACCTGTTATTGTCGGATGTATCAGACGAAAAGAAATTACATGGCATTGAACGCCTCAATAACTTTCAGAAATTTAATATATCTGAGCGTCAGAAACAAACATTAAATGAGATTGTCGGCAAAATAGAGCATGCACTATACGACACTATCGAACGTGTCTCCGACCAGGCAACGCAAATGGAATTGAAAGAAGACGAGTTGCGCCGCCTGCAGATGGAGGACGACCGCCTGCATGTATCGAACAGCGTTCTCGACAATTGTCTGTCTACGTTGAAGCACGAAACGATGTATTATCCATCGCGAATACGTCAGCTTGTTGACGGAACCGATGAAAATTTAAACGGTATTTCCGAGTTGACGAAATACTATTATGAACTTTATCAGATTCTTTCGGAACAGGCTATGCGGCAGATTGCCCCGATTCGTCTGGACAATGAGATGACGAAATATCTCTTTGAGATTTTGAAAAAACTTAATAAGGGGACAAAGCCAATGCTTGAAGTATCGCCTAAAAATGCCCGATATGTTTCCATCACAGCACGCATGGCGCAGCTGTCGCTTACGGAAGAGCAGGCCCACGACCTCTTTACGCCCGATACATGCAACCTGCAATTTCTCCTTTGCAGGCAGATAGTGCGCGAGATGGGC
>CALIIG010000225.1 GCA_938018155.1 uncultured Prevotella sp. | reverse complement strand
TCTGCACTGGTGTGCTGCCGCCTCAATGTCGGCCGTAAAAGGTATGTTGTCCCACGCCACGTTGGTTTTAATGTCGTACGACGGCACCCCTTCATTGTCGAGAGTAACCTGTACTGTTCCCGTGGGATAATCGACAACGGGCATGATATATTTCAGATGGTTGCGCTTAAATGTATGTTTTGTTTCGTCGCCGAGAGCGTCATTGCCGAGGGCACTCACCGCACACGCGTCGTAACCAAACTGATTCATGTGATAGGAAAAGTTGGCAGGGGCACCGCCTATCTTGCTGCCCTCGGGCAGACAGTCCCACAGAGCCTCGCCAATACCGATGATTTTCTGTTCCATAGCAAAAGGTTTTTTAGTGTTTAAATGAAATAATCGTGAGGCGTTGACACCCCTTGCAAAGATATATAAAATAATGAAACGGGCGAAAAAAATATTATATCATTCTTAATAATAAAAATTATCGTAAACCCTGTCAAAAGCTATCTTTTTGCTTAACTTTGCAGCAGAAAGCGAACAAATGTTCAAAATAACAGGAAAAACTCTAATAAATACATAGTCTATGACGAATTTACGTTTCGAAGCAGTGACGACAGCGTCGCGCAAAAATCCCGTTGACGTAATTGCTCCGGTGGAGCGTCCCTCCGAATTTTTTGGAAAAAAGGTCTTCAACCGCGCCCGCATGTACAAGTATCTGCCCGCTGATGTGTATGAGAAACTGATTGACGTAATCGACAACGGCGTGCAGCTCGACCGCGGAATAGCCGATGCCGTGGCCAGGGGTATGAAGCAATGGGCCGACGAAAACGGCGTTACCCACTATACTCACTGGTTTCAACCCCTCACCGAAGGCACGGCCGAGAAGCACGATGCCTTTGTTGAGCACGACGGAAAAGGCGGTATGATTGAGGAATTTTCGGGCAAACTGCTCGTTCAGCAGGAGCCCGACGCATCGTCGTTCCCCTCGGGAGGCATCCGCTCAACGTTCGAAGCGCGCGGCTATAGTGCCTGGGACCCCACGTCGCCGGTATTTATTATTGACGACACACTGTGCATACCCACCATCTTTATTTCCTATACCGGCGAGGCTTTAGACTACAAGGCACCGCTTCTGCGCTCGCTCCATGCCGTGAATGTGGCGGCAACGGCAGTGTGTCATTATTTCAATAAGAATGTAAAGAAGGTGTCGGCCAACCTTGGTTGGGAGCAGGAATACTTCCTTGTAGACGAAGATCTCTATTCAACGCGTCCCGATCTGATGCTGACCGGCCGCACATTAATGGGCCACGACTCGGCCAAGAACCAGCAGATGGACGACCATTACTTCGGTACTATCCCCGAAAGAGTACAGGCTTTCATGAA
>CALIIG010000224.1 GCA_938018155.1 uncultured Prevotella sp. | reverse complement strand
CGTGCGCGCCCGGGCCCTGGCCCAGGCGGGCGCGCGCCACCTGCCCGTCACGCTGAGAGATAATATCCTTAAGAGAATCGTTCTGTTCTACGTTCAGTAAAGAATCGGAAGAACTCTTTTTTTGCTTACATCCTACGGCTAAAATAAGTATGAAAGTAAGTGATAATGCAATTAGTTTCTTCATTCGTCAATATTTTTAAAGGTCGTTTTTTCTGTCTTTTTATTATTCTTTCCCGCTACGACGATGACAAATTCGCCGCGTGGTTCTGTTGTTTCAAAATGGGCTATGGCCTCATCTAAAGTTCCGTTTACATGCTCTTCGTGAAGCTTTGATATTTCACGGGCCACGCTTACCTGACGTTCTCCGCCGAAATAATCGCGCAATTGCTTCAGTGTTTTCAACACACGGTAGGGCGATTCATAGAATATCATGGTTCGCGTTTCGTCCCTAAGGCTCTCCAAATGCGATTGTCGCCCCTTCTTTTGAGGCAGGAAACCCTCGAAGCAAAAGCGGTCGCAGGGAAGTCCCGACGAAACAATGGCAGGAATACAAGCCGTTGCACCCGGCAACGTTTGCACGGTAAAGCCCTCTCTTATGGCTTCACGGGCAAGATAAAAACCGGGATCACTGATACCCGGCGTGCCGGCATCGCTGATTAATGCCACAGTTAAGCCAGCCTTCAACCGCTCAATAACGCCGGCGGTTGTGCCGTGCTCGTTAAACTTATGATGTGCAATGAGGTGATTTTTTATGTCATAATGCTTCAACAAAACACTCGAAGTGCGAGTGTCTTCCGCAAGTACCAGGTCAGCTTCCTTAAGAATTCTCAAGGCTCGGAGCGTGATATCTTCCATGTTTCCCACCGGGGTGGGAACGATAAACAGCGTGCCCATAACAAGACAAATATAGGGATTTATTCAGCAAGGCCAAAGAAAACGTACTAATTCTTTACAATTTTTAAGTCAGAATACTTTTTTATCTCTTCTTTTTGCCTTTTTACCTTGTTTTATTAACTTTGCAAATGGTATGATTAATAACTTGTCAGGGGAGACCCACCGCCCCGGAAGAATAGAAGTGGTATGCGGTTCTATGTTCTCGGGAAAGACAGAAGAGTTGATACGCAGGCTCAAAAGGGCCAAGTTTGCACGGCAGCATGTCATTATATTTAAGCCCGTTATTGACACCCGATATTCTGATACGAATGTCGTAAGCCATGACCATAACGCCATCCCTTCGACGCCAGTTCCCGACTCTGACGCCATTCTTCAGATGTCGGCAGGATATGATGTGATTGGCATTGACGAGGCACAGTTCTTTGATAACGGAATTGTTGCGGTTTGTAATAAGCTGGCCTATCGCGGCATAAGGGTGATAGCGGTGGGACTTGACATGGATTTTAAGGGTATTCCATTTGGTCCGATGCCTGCCTTATGCGCCATCGCTGATGAAGTTACCAAAGTACACGCCATTTGTGTAAAGTGTGGAGCACTTGCCTATGTGAGCCACAGGCTTGTAAAAAATGATTCACAGGTGATGCTTGGAGAGAAGACAGAGTATGAGCCGCTGTGCAGAGAGTGCTTCCAAAAGGCAATAGCCGAAGACGAACGCAATGCACGTTCGAAGAATTTATTTGAATAAAAAACATGTCATGTTTGAATAAAAACGAAGCCATGCTTAAACGAAAACAACGTTGTATTTGAATATAAACAACGTCTTATTGGGATTAAATCAAAACCTTGTTTGAATAAAGACAAAGCCATGCAAAAAGAAATTACATTCAGTACTTTCATAAGGTGGACGGGAATCATACTGCTTATCATCGCCGTTCTGTTTGCGTTAAACTACCTGAGCGATGTGCTCGTGCCCTTTTTCGTGGCCTGGCTATTGGCTTATCTGCTCTATCCTATCGTAAAATTCATAGAAAACCGGCTGCATATACGTTTTCGACCCGTTTCAATTATTCTGACATTGCTGTTCGTTGGCACCATCCTCGGACTTATTGGCTACCTGATTGTGCCCCCGATGATAGAACAATTCCAACGACTTTACGACATTCTTATTCACTGGGTACGTGAGACCACCCACACCAATAACATGTCAACGTGGATATCCAACAAAATAATTGAGAATCAGGAACAGATTACTGCTTTCTTCAAAAGCCGCGATTTTACCAATGTTTTGAAGACATCGGCCCCGAAACTGTTTAGTTTTGTGGGGCAGACGGCAAGCGTGTTGATAAGTATCGTTGCCTCAATGATTACCTTATTATATATGTTCTTTATCCTGCTCGACTACGAATCTCTGACACAAAACTGGATTAGAATATTCCCCAAAAAGGTGCGCCCGTTCTGGCGTGACCTTGCAAAAGATGTCGAACGCGAGCTGAATAATTATATCCGCGGGCAGGGAGGAGTAGCCCTTTGCATGGGAATCATGTTCTGCATAGGCTTTACCATTATCGACTTTCCGATGGCCATTGGTCTCGGTATCTTAATAGGAATTATGGATCTCATCCCATATCTGCACACGTTTGCCTTGATTCCTACCGCTTTTCTCGCCATGCTGAAAGCGGCCGACACGGGACAAAGCTTCTGGCTTGTCTTCGGTATGGCCTTTGCTGTATTTGCAGTGGTGCAGATTATCACGGACATGATTGTCACACCTAAAATCATGGGTAAGGCCATGGGACTTAATCCGGCCATCCTCCTGCT
>CALIIG010000223.1 GCA_938018155.1 uncultured Prevotella sp. | reverse complement strand
GACAATGAGATGACAATTTATCTCTTCGACATACTTAAAAAACTTAACAAAGGTGTTAGGCCATCGTTACAAAAGTTGCCGGAAAAAGCCGATTGTGTTTCCATAACAGCCCATATGCAACAGCTTTTATTGACACCGAAGCAGGCCCATGACCTTTTTACGCCCAAAACTTATAATCTGCAATTTCTGCTTTGCAGGCAGATTGTGCGTGAGATGGGCGAAGCAACGAACCTGCGCGCGTGTGGTATTTCAGCCTCAATTAATCAGAAAGGCGGGACACTTGTCAGTATGGTCATGCCTGAAAGGTGCTGGACAGAATACAACAAATCGAAATAAAAGAAAAACGTAATATATGAAAGACTTTAATATTATTATTGTAGAGGATGTGCCTTTGGAGCTGAAAGGAACCGAGGGTATTATACGTAACGACATTCCCGAGGCGCATATTATCGGTACTGCAGAGGACGAACAGAGTTACTGGAAGCTGTTAAAGGCTCAGCTTCCCGACCTTGTTCTGCTCGATTTAGGCCTTGGAGGCTCAACAACTGTGGGCGTAGAGATTTGCCGGCAGACCAAAGAGACCTATCCTGACATAAAGATTCTTATCTTCACAGGCGAGATTCTTAACGAAAAACTGTGGGTAGATGTTCTTGATGCCGGTTGTGACGGCATTATCCTGAAGAGTGGAGAGCTCCTGACAAGGGGCGATGTTGCCAGCGCCATGGACGGCAAGCGCCTTGTTTTCAATGAGCCTATTCTTGAGAAAATTGTTGCACGCTTCAAGCGTAGCGTCAATAACGAACTGATGCGACAGGAGGCTTTGATCAACTATGACATTGATGAGTATGATGAACGCTTCCTGCGCCATCTTGCCTTAGGCTATACGAAGGAGCAGATTACGACCTTGCGGGGTATGCCTTTCGGGGTAAAGAGTCTGGAAAAACGTCAGAATGAGCTGGCCCAAAAGCTGTTTCCCGACGGAAACGGCGGTATGAGCATCAATGCCACACGGCTGGTTGTGCGTGCACTTGAACTTAGAATACTGGACATTGACAATCTCAGGCCTGACGAAGAATAATGTTATAGCGTGAACCGACGGGTATGGAAGCTAACGATTATCCCCATAAA
>CALIIG010000222.1 GCA_938018155.1 uncultured Prevotella sp. | reverse complement strand
CCGGTTCGTTTATTAAGAATGATCTGTTCACAATAATATTTATATCGTTGCATCGTTTTTTCATTTAAAAACAATCATATATAAGAAAAAAACAGTAACTTTGCAGGCCAAAGTGTAGATATATCTATGTCAGGGCAGTTTAAGATAGATTTAAAGGGCCTGGCTCAGGGTGATACAGTTCTGAGCTTCGCCATTGACGATGCCTTCTTCGAAGCCGTAGAGGCTCCGGTGGTTCGTCACGGTTGTTTGCAAACTACTCTGACAATACATCGGACCGACGATTTCTTCGATCTCGATTTCCACACTGAAGGCTTGGTAACCGTTATGTGTGACCGTTGCTTAGACGATATGGATCAGCCCATTTCGGCCAACGATCATCTTGCGGTTAAGTTTGGAACTGCCTGTTCTGAAGACGATGAGCTTATTACCGTAGCCAAGGACGAAGGAATACTTGACGTATCGTGGTTCATCTGTCAGTTTATAGAGCTTCGCATTCCGCTACGGCATGTGCATGCACCTGGAAAATGCAACCCTGCCATGATGGATGTTCTTGAGGAGCATTCAGCCGCCCGAAGCGGTGAGGAGAGTGCAGGAAGTTCTGTGGATTCGCGTTGGGCAGCTCTTGAAAAATTAAAGAAATCAGAATTAAACGATTAAAAATTAAACGATTAAAGCATTATGGCACATCCTAAAAGAAGACAGTCAAAGACTCGTACACTGAAGAGAAGAACCCACGACAAGGCAGTTGTTCCTACACTTGCAGTATGTCCTAACTGCGGTGCTTACTATGTATACCATACCGTTTGCCCCACATGCGGCTACTATCGCGGTAAGGTTGCCATTGTAAAAGAAGCTGCTGAGTAATGGGAAAGCTAAACGCTGTTATTACTGGCATTGGCGGATATGTTCCCGACTACGTTCTTACGAACGCTGAATTGTCGCGTATGGTTGATACCAGCGACGAGTGGATACGAACGCGTGTCGGCATACTTGAACGGCGAATACTGAAAGAAGAAGGACTGGGAGCGAGCTATATGGCCCGAAAGGCCTGCAAGCAGCTGCTTAAAAAAACGGGTGCTGACCCTGACACGATTGACGCACTAATCGTCTCTACCACCACACCCGACTATCCTTTTCCCTCAACAGCCAGTATCGTACTGGGTAAATTAGGACTAAAGAACGCCTTTGCCTTCGACATGAGCTGCGCCTGTTGCGGTTTCATTTATGCGCTGGATACGGCTTCGGCCATGATACAGTCGGGGCGGTATAAGAAGATTATCGTTTGCTCGGCAGAAAAAATGTCATCGGTTGTCGACTGGACCGACCGCCAAACCTGTGTGCTTTTCGGCGACGGTGCGGGCGCGGTGCTGATAGAAGCTACCGGGGAGGAGGGCATAGGATTTCAGGATTCCATGCTCCTTACAGATGGCAAGGGACTTCCTTTCCTGCATATGAAGGCAGGAGGAAGCGTTTGTCCGGCATCCCACTTTACGGTAGACAATCGTCTTCATTATGTATATCAGGAAGGACGCAACGTTTTTCGTCATGCCGTTACCGACATGAGCGACGACGTTCTTGAGGTTATGCAGCGCAACGGGCTGAACGAAGGCAACCTCAATTGGATTATTCCACACGAGGCCAACCTCCGCATTATCGAAGCTGTAGCCAAGCGTGCCGATCTGCCACTGGACAAAGTGATGATTAATATCGACCATTACGGCAATACAAGCTCGGCTACGATACCGCTGGCTATATGGGATAATGAGTCGAAACTAAGGAAAGGCGATAACATTATATTTACTGCTTTCGGCGCGGGATTTGTGCACGGGGCCATCTATTACAAGTGGGGCTACGACGGTTCAGGCGTTACAGACAGTAAATAAATTGAATAAATACTTCAGAAAAACGCGTCAACATAGTTATGGTGATGCGTTTTTTTGTTATCTTTACCACAAGTAAAATTTTAAGATAATATGCATAAAGCCGGATTTGTAAATATAGTAGGCAATCCCAATGTTGGCAAATCAACACTGATGAACCAGCTTGTTGGCGAAGAAATAAGCATTGCAACCTTTAAGGCGCAGACCACAAGGCACCGCATTATGGGCATTGTGAACACGCCTGACATGCAGATTGTGTTTTCGGATACGCCGGGCGTGCTGAAACCCAACTACAAAATGCAGGAGATGATGCTGGCTTTTTCCGAGTCGGCTCTTGCCGATGCCGACATCCTGCTTTATGTAACCGATGTGGTTGAAAACCCTGAAAAGAACGCCGGTTTTCTGGAAAAGGTGCGCGAAATGAAGATTCCCGTGCTGCTTCTTATCAATAAAATTGACGAGATAGGGCAGAAACCGTCATCGGCTTCAGCTGAAAAAACACGGCCGGAAGGTCATAGACAAACATCGAAAACTGATGCAACGGCATTACTTGGTGAGCTTGTTGAGAAATGGCATAAGCTGTTACCCGGTGCCGAAATACTGCCAATATCGGCCAAAAACAAGTTTGGAGTTGACATTTTGCTGAAGCGAATACAAGAGCTTTTGCCTGAAAGCCCCGCCTATTTTGACAAGGATCAGCTGACGGATAAGCCGGCAAGGTTCTTCGTTTCTGAAATAATCCGCGAAAAAATACTGCGTTATTACGATAAGGAAATTCCCTATTCGGTTGAGGTTGCCGTTGAACAGTTTAAGGAAGACGGGCATCATATTCACATCAATGCGGTGATTTATGTAGAGCGCGACTCGCAAAAGGGCATTATTATAGGTCATCAGGGCATGGCCTTAAAGAAAGTATCGACCGAAGCCCGCCGCAGTTTGGAAAGGTTTTTTGGCAAATCAGTATACCTCGAAGTGTTTGTAAAGGTCGACAAAGACTGGCGCAACTCTGAACGGGAACTGGACCATTTCGGGTACAATCCACAATAAATCAATCATAATTATATGCGGCCCTGACTGTATGGAGGGTGTACTCTCTCGTTATCGAGAGGGCCGAAGAATGTAACTTCAGTAATAAAACAAACACAAATGGCAAATTTAGTAGCAATCGTAGGCCGCCCGAATGTGGGCAAGTCTACGCTTTTTAATCGTCTTACACAAAGTCGTCGCGCCATCGTTAGCGAAGTAGCGGGTACCACTCGCGACCGACAGTATGGCAAATGCTCATGGAACGGCAAGGAGTTTTCGGTGGTAGATACCGGCGGATGGGTCGTAAAGTCGGACGATATATTTGAGGATGCCATCCGCAAACAGGTGCTGGTGGCGGCCGAAGAGGCCGATTTGGTACTGTTTTTGGTAGATGTAGAGACGGGCATTACCGACTGGGATGAAGACGTTGCCCAAATTCTTCGCCGGTCAAACCTGCCTGTTATCCTCGTCGCTAACAAGGTAGACAACAGCGGAATGGCTTATTCGGCAGCTGAATTTTATGGTCTCGGCCTTGGCGAACCGCAGTGCATCAGTGCCGCTACAGGCGGCGGGACAGGCGATTTGTTGGACATTATCCTGAAGAAACTGCCGTCCGAACAAAAGGAAGACATCGACGACGACCTGCCCCGCTTTGCTGTTGTGGGCAGGCCTAACGCAGGAAAGTCGAGCCTTATCAATGCTTTTATCGGCGAAGACCGCAATATTGTTACCGAAATTGCCGGCACCACGCGCGACAGTATCTACACACGCTTCGACAAATTCGGCTTCGATTTCTACCTCGTTGATACGGCAGGCATTCGCCGTAAGAACAAAGTGACCGAAGATTTAGAGTTTTATAGCGTCATGAGAAGCATACGGGCTATTGAAAATAGCGACGTATGCATCCTTATGATTGATGCTACTCGCGGCATCGAAGCGCAGGACATGAACATCTTCCAGCTCATACAGAAAAACAATAAAAGCCTGGTTGTCGTCGTCAATAAATGGGATTTGGTGAAGGATAAGAACCAGAAGGTTATCGATACCTTTAAGAATGCCATTTACAACAGGATGGCACCGTTCGTCGATTTCCCCATCATCTTTGCTTCTGCACTTACCAAACAGCGCATCTTTAAGGTGTTGAAAACGGCCAAAGACGTTTATAAGAACCGCACAGCACATATTGGTACGAACAAACTTAACGAGGTAATGCTTCCCATTATTGAGCAAACTCCCCCTCCCTCGACGAAAGGAAAGTTCATCAAAATCAAGTATTGTTCGCAGCTTCCCAATACGCAAATCCCGTCGTTTGTGTTCTATGCCAACCTCCCTCAGTATATAAAGGAGAACTATCGACGCTTTCTGGAGAACAAGATTCGCGAGAACTGGCAACTGCATGGCTGCCCTATCAATGTATTTATCCGTCAGAAATAGGATGAAAATTCGATTGTGCGGTTGCCTGATTGTTGCATGCGTCAGTATATTTTCCATCGTTTCGTGTGGAAAAAGAGCTGGTGAAGATACATCGGCAGAGGTGGCAGGGCATGCGGCCAGGGCTTATTATGACCAGCTTTTACATGGCGATTACGACGCGTTTGTGGCCGGACGCTATCAGCCCGACTCCATACCCCCATCCTATCGTGAGCAGTTAGTGGCCAACGCTAAAATGTTTTTAGGGCAGCAAAACGGCCACGGGGGCATCAAAGAAGTAAAGTTTGTCAGTGCCCGGGCGGACACATCGAAGCACATAGCCGATGTTTTCCTCACCTTTGCCTATGGTGATGGCACAGCCGAAGAGGTTGTAGTGCCCATGGTTGAGCACAGGGGGGTATGGTATATGCGGTGAACACGCACGACTGAAACGAAATAAATTGCGGCACAAAGGCTTGTCCTTTGCGCCGCAATTTGTTTTATTTCCGTGCCGGTAATTCAATAAAGGCCGTGCCCGTACGCTGCACGTCCTGTGCCTTACTCACCTTCATTGGCCGCCTGTTTTACCTTTCGGAAGAGGTCGCTGGCAAAAACGAAGTCGTTCAGCTTCTTGTTTGTCGAGTCCATTACATCGTCCTTGGTGCCTTCCCACTCTTTATGGCCCTTGTAAATAAACACTATTTTCTCACCGATTCCCATTACCGAGTTCATGTCGTGCGTATTAATGATGGTGGTAATATTGAAATCTTTCGTAATCTTTGAAAGTAAATGGTCAATCACCAACGACGTTTTCGGGTCAAGACCAGAGTTGGGTTCGTCACAGAAAAGGTATTTAGGGTTCAGCACAATAGCCCGTGCAATGGCCACCCTTTTTTGCATACCGCCTGATATTTCTTCGGGAAACTTGTTGCCTGCATCCTTAAGATTAACGCGCTCGAGGCACTCCATGGCCCGCCTGTCGCGCTCACGGGCGGTCATATTTGAGAACATATCAAGTGGAAAACGGACGTTTTCGAGCACCGTCTGCGAATCGAACAGTGCGGCTCCCTGAAATATCATGCCCATCTCGCGGCGCATCATCACACGCTCGCGTTTCTTCATGGTTATAAAATTACGTCCGTCATACAGCACCTCCCCTTCGGTAGGAGTGAGCAATCCCACAATATTCTTCATTAGAACAGTCTTTCCCGACCCGCTCTGTCCGATGATAAGGTTTGTTTTTCCTGTTTCAAACGTAATGTTAATATCCTTTAGAACCGTTTTGTCCTCAAAGGATTTTGTGAGGTGTTTAATTTCTATCATTTTAGCCCCCTGAGTTTTTGATAAGGAGTTAAGGAGTTAGGGAGTTAACGAGTTAAGACAAATGCCCAGCTCAGTTTTTGGTATTTAGCTTTCAATACTAACTTCACCTTTTCCTCTTTTACATTTTTATTCTGTTAAATACAATCTGTTTTATTTCTTAATTGATTTTGTTCTTGTTTGGCATAGTGGTGGTTTGTTATACCTTTACAGTAGGCGTTTAATAGTTTACTCACCTCTTCGATGTCAGAATTTAGTACATCATGTGTATGCAAATTAATGTAGCCAACATCCTTTGCCAGCAGAATATAGTAGCGACATTCTTCCAAACTTCCCTGTGCAATATTTAAAAAGTGCAGCTTATCAGCTGTACCCATTCGCTTATAACCCTCTGCAATGTTTGCAGGTATGGAGACTGCGGCCCGCTGAAACTGCGAACAGAGCCCGTAACGCTCCCATTCAGGGAAGGTCTTTGTTGTCTTATATGTTTTAATAACAAACCCATGGGCTTTCTGCCAAGCCAGGATTTCTTTGAAACTTTTGCTTGCCATGTTTCCTAATTTAACAGTATGTTAGGCCAGGTCTCGGTTGTCAACGCCTCTGTTATCAATGTGTCCGGTTTGTCAGACTATTGTCTTAACTCCTTCTACCTCCTTACCTCCCTAACTCCTTAAGTTTACGACAGCAGCTGTGTCAGGAATACATCCGAAAACAATATGAGCACACTGCTGCACACTACCGCATCGGTCGACGACTTTCCAACCTCTACCGAGCCTCCGTCGGCGGTGTAGCCGAAGAACGACGACACGCTGGCGATGATGAAAGCAAAGAACAAACTTTTTGTGATACTCATCCACATGAACCACGAATTAAACGAATGGCGCATGCCTTCAGTCAAATCTTCGGGCGACATAATCTGCCCAACGTACGCCGTTGCATACGCACCCACGATACCCATAGCCGACGAAAAGATAACGAGGAAAGGCATAATGGTTACCAGCCCCATAATTTTCGGCAGGATAAGATAGCTTGCTGAGTTCACGCCCATGATGTCGAGCGCATCAACCTGCTGCGTAACACGCATCGTTCCCAGCTCCGAAGCAATGTTCGAACCTACCTTTCCGGCCAGAATCAGACACATGATTGAACTGGAAAATTCGAGTAACATAATCTCGCGCGTGGTGTAGCCCGTCACCCACCGCGGCATCCACGGGCTCTGAATATTTACTTTCATCTGGATGCAGATTACTGCACCTATGAAGAAACTAATCAGTAACACGATGCCTATTGAATCTACGCCCAGCTGCGACATTTCCTTAACGTAGCTTTTAAAGAACATCCGGAAACGTTCCGGACGCGAAAAAGTGCGTCCCATCAGGGAAAGATACTTACCGAAGGTGGAAAGATATATCTTAAGAATGCGGAGCAATAACATGATGTTAATATACAAATAGTAGGATGACAAAGGTAGTTATATTTGATTCACCAACCTA
>CALIIG010000221.1 GCA_938018155.1 uncultured Prevotella sp. | reverse complement strand
ACAGTGTTTCCGATGCCGGTGTAGGCGTTCTTGCAGCTCGTGCTGCCGTCTTGGGTGCAGGCTTGAACGTTAAGATTAATGCCTCTGGACTGAAGGATCGCGAAACTGCTGACAAGCTCGTAGGCGAGGCAAACGAACTCATTAAGAAAGCAAACGAACTCGAAGCCGAAATAATGAAGATAGTAGAAGAGAAATTATAAAAACCAAAACAAAATGACTAAAGAAGAATTTATAGCAGACATTCGTGCCGGTATACCTGAAACGCTTCCAGAGCCTCAGGCATACGACACTTCTATTAACCATGCTCCAAAGCGCAAGGACATTCTTACTTCAGAAGAAAAGAAACTTGCACTTCGTAACGCATTGCGCTACTTCCCAAAGAAGTTCCACGCTACATTGGCACCAGAATTTGCCAATGAGTTAGAAACATACGGACGCATATATATGTATCGTTTCCGTCCTACATACGAAATGTACGCTCGGCCTATTGACGAATATCCACACAAATCGCAACAGGCAGCTGCTATTATGATGATGATTCAGAACAACCTCGACAAGGCTGTAGCTCAACATCCTCACGAATTGATTACATACGGTGGCAATGGTGCTGTTTTCCAAAACTGGGCACAATACCGTTTGGTTATGAAATACTTGAGTGAGAT
Organism: uncultured Prevotella sp.; assembly: GCA_938018155.1. GTDB lineage: Bacteria > Bacteroidota > Bacteroidia > Bacteroidales > Bacteroidaceae > Prevotella. Next base: position 3,694 of record CALIIG010000221.1, on the reverse strand, counting down.
GACCGACGAGCAAACACTTATTATGTATTCTGGGCATCCGCTCGGTCTTTTCCCATCACACAAGAATGCTCCACGTGTAGTTGTTACCAACGGAATGGTTATTCCGAATTACTCTAAACCAGACGATTGGGAACGCGACAACGCACTCGGCGTAAGCCAATACGGTCAGATGACAGCGGGTTCGTATATGTATATCGGCCCTCAGGGTATCGTTCACGGAACAACCATCACCGTGTTGAACGCTGCACGCAAGGTGGGTGGCGACAATATGAAGTTGTTTGTTACAGCTGGTCTTGGCGGTATGTCAGGGGCACAGCCTAAAGCCGGTAATATTGCAGGCGTTGTTAGCGTAACAGCAGAAATCAATCCGTTGGCTGCTCGCAAACGCCATGAGCAAGGTTGGGTAGATGAATTGCATGAAAACCTCGACGAGCTTATTCCTGCAATTCGCAAGGCTGTTGAAGAAAAACGTGTGGTTTCAATGGCATACGTAGGCAACGTGGTAGACCTTTGGGAACGTTTAGCAGAAGAAAATATCCACGTAGACCTTGGTTCTGACCAGACTTCGCTCCATAACCCTTGGGCTGGTGGCTACTATCCAGTAGGTGTTTCGCTGGAAGAAAGCAAACGCATGATGGCAGAAGAGCCTGAATTGTTCAAGGAAAAAGTACAAGAGTCTTTGCGCCGTCAAGTTGCTGCAATCAACAAACTTACTGCCAACGGTATGTACTTCTTCGATTACGGCAATGCCTTCCTATTAGAGTCAAGCCGTGCAGGTGCTGATATTATGGGCGAGAACGGTAAATTCCGTTATCCTTCATACGTTCAGGACATTATGGGACCTATGTTCTTCGACTATGGTTTCGGTCCTTTCCGTTGGGTTTGTTCATCTGGCGACCCTAAAGACTTGGAGACAACCGACCGTATCGCAACAGAAGTTCTCGAAGAAATACGCAAGACTGCAACTCCCGACATTATCGGACAATTGGACGACAATATCCACTGGATTAAGGAAGCAGGTAAGAACAAACTTGTTGTAGGTTCTCAGGCTCGTATCCTTTACGCTGACTCGGAAGGCCGTACAAAGATTGCCTTAGCATTCAACGAAGCTATTAAACGTGGTGAAATTAGCCGTCCTGTAGTTTTAGGTCGCGACCATCATGACGTATCAGGTACTGACTCTCCATTCCGCGAAACAAGCAACATCTACGATGGTTCACAGTTCTGCGCTGATATGGCTGTTCAGAACGTTATCGGAGATTCTTTCCGTGGTGCAACATGGGTTTCAATCCACAACGGTGGTGGCGTCGGCTGGGGCGAAGTTATCAACGGCGGCTTCGGTATGGTTATCGATGGTGGTGAAGATTCAGACCGCCATATCCGTCAAATGCTCCTTTGGGACGTGAATAATGGCATTTCTCGTCGCAGCTGGGCACGCAACAAGGGTTCAATCGACGCCATCAAGCGCGAAATGGAACGTACTCCAGGCTTGACCGTAACACTTCCAAACCTTGTTGATGACGATATTATCAACGAAGCATACAAGTAAAAACAAACGTATTCACAGATAAGGCATATCCTTATCTGTGAATATTCATTTTAAAGAAACAAGTTAACTTTTAAATACAATTATGACACATAAGATAAGTGCAGAACACCTCTCTATTGAAAGAATTGGTGAAATCATTGAAAACAACATTAAACTCGAACTTTCTGACGACGCCCGCAACCGCATTGTTCGTTGCCGTGAATACTTGGACAAGAAGATTGAATCATCAGACAAGCCTATCTATGGCGTAACAACTGGCTTTGGTTCGTTGTGCAAAATCTCTATCGACAAGCAACAACTCTCTGACCTTCAGAAGAACCTTATGATGTCGCACGCCTGTGGTGTTGGCGACCGCGTGCCAAACGAAATCGTAAAGATTATGTTGCTGCTCAAGATTCAGTCGCTAAGCTACGGCTTCTCAGCTTGCCAATTGGTAACTGTAGAACGTTTGATTGATTTCTTTAATAACGATATTTACCCTGTTGTTTATATGCAAGGCTCACTCGGTGCATCGGGCGACCTCGTTCCGTTGGCTCACCTATGCTTGCCACTCTTGGGTATCGGCAGTGTAGAAATGAATGGTGAAGTTATTTCAGGAGAGGAAATGCTGAAGAAGATGAACTGGCAACCTATCCAGCTTGTATCAAAAGAAGGTTTGGCATTGCTCAACGGTACACAGAACATGAATGCCTTTGCCGTATGGGCACTCCTGCAGAGCGAAAGGCTGAGCCAATGGGCCGATGTCATCGGTACGATGTCGCTCGAAGCCTACGACGGACGGATAGAACCCTTCACCCATGCTGTACATGCTGTACGTCCCCACAAGGGACAGATTGACACGGCAGCACGGATACGGGAACTCCTCGAAGGCAGCGAACTCATCAGGCAGCCGAAAGTAAACGTACAGGATCCCTACTCCTTCCGCTGCATGCCGCAGGTGCATGGCGCATCGAAAGATACCATTGCCTATGTGAAATCGGTGATTGACATCGAGGTCAATGCCGCTACGGACAACCCCACCGTCTGCCCGGACGACGACCTTGTCATTTCCGCCGGGAACTTCCATGGTGAGCCTATCGCACAGCCGATGGACTTCCTTGCCATCGCCTTGTGCGAATTGAGTAATATCTCCGAAAGACGTATCTACAAGCTCGTCTCGGGGACTCGTAACCTGCCGAGTTTCCTCGTGGCAAAGCCCGGCGTGAACAGCGGTTTCATGATTCCGCAGTACACAGCGGCATCCATCGTCAGCCAGAGCAAGACCTATTGCACACCGGCCTCAGTAGACAGCATCCCATCTTCACAGGGGCAGGAGGATCATGTCAGCATGGGTGCCAATGCCGCTACCAAGCTCTATCAAGTCGTATTGAACACCGAGCGTGTGCTTGCCATCGAGCTTTTCAATGCAGCACAGGCACTTGAATTCCGCCGCCCGCTGAAGTCTTCACCTGCGATCGAGGCCGTCCACAAGGCTTATCGTGAGGAGGTTCCTTTCATTGACACCGACGAGTTCATGGCTCCCTATATCGCCCGGTCGGTCGATTTTCTCCGGAAATAATCCTTGGCCGACAGGAATCATATCCCCCTCGTCTGCCCTTTCCCCTGCAAAGGTAGATGAGGGGGACTTCTTCCTGTCCTGTCCGCATCAACATATACGCTTACAACAAACACACAATATGAAAAGGCTGTTCATCATCAACATCGGAATACTTGCAGGCATCGATTCCAGAAGCAAGAGCTGTCTGAAAGGGAAGGAAATGGGAACGTTGGAAACGCTGCCCAATGCCTATCTCATCATAGAAAACGGACGATTCAAGGATTATGGAAAGATGGACGATTGTCCATCTCCCGCTGACAAAGCGGAGGTCATTGATGCAAAAGGCGGTGCCGTCCTCCCTTCCTGGTGCGACTCGCATACGCATATCGTCTATGCTGGAAGCCGTGAACAGGAGTTTATCGACAAGATCCGCGGCCTCAGCTATGCAGAAATAGCCCGGCGGGGAGGCGGTATCCTTAATTCCGCCGACCGCCTCCATGAAATGGATGAGGAAGAACTGTATCAGCAGGCGATGAGCCGTGTGGATGAAATCATCCGGAAGGGGACGGGCTGCGTCGAGATCAAGAGCGGTTACGGACTTAATACGG
>CALIIG010000220.1 GCA_938018155.1 uncultured Prevotella sp. | reverse complement strand
ATATCTCAATGGAGGTATTCGACAAGAAAAAGAAGGAAATGACCACATGGACACCGACTAATGCCAACGGCACTTTTTCCGGCGACTCAATGCCTTTAAAGGCTGCTTTCGCACGAAGTGTGAACTCAGTAGCCGTACGTTTAGGGCAGGAAATGGGCATTAAACGTATTATTTCTACCGCTCAGGCTATGGGAATCAAGAGCCCGCTTGACGATACCCCTTCTCTTGCCTTAGGTTCAAGCGACGTCAATCTGCTGGAATTAACCAATGCCTACTGCACCGTGGCCAACAACGGCATGCATCATGAGCCCGTGCTTGTGACGCACATTGTTGACAAAGACGGCAACGAGGTTTACTCAGATCGCAGTCAGGCCGAGCAGGTTATTCCTTACAAAAGCGCATTCCTCATGCAGCAGCTGCTACAAGGAGGTATGAAAGAGCCGGGCGGCACGAGCATGAGCCTGTGGGGTTATGTAGGCAACTTCCGCGATACTGACTTTGGAGGCAAAACGGGTACGTCGAATAACCATTCGGATGCCTGGTTTGAGTGCGTGTCTCCTAACCTTGTTGCAGGTGCCTGGGTGGGTGGAGAGTACCGCAGTATACACTTTAGAACGGGTGCGTTGGGACAAGGATCGCGAACTGCACTACCTATAACAGGACTCTTTATGAATGCTGTTCTCTCCGACCCGGCATTTAAAAAGTATCGCGGTCGTTTCAGAAAGCCGGGTGATGGCGACAATATTACACCCGATATGTACACGTGCCAAAGCTACTATAAGGCCGCAAAAAGAGATACTACTCACCGCGACAGCACACACACCGTGAGCGTTGAAGAGGTGAATCTTGATGAAGACGGCGAGCCAATAGCCATGCCAACAGGTACGGAAAACAAATCATCTGACACAAAAAAGAAAAGCGAGAAGAAACGAAAAACCGAGGAAATAAACTTCGATGACCTCTAAACGCATGGCAGAAGTTAAGGAAGACGGCATCGATATTAACAATAAGGAACTGCAACAAGCACTTCAGATTTTACAATTTACCCGCCACTCACTTTTCCTTACGGGAAAAGCGGGGACGGGTAAATCTACGTTTTTGCGATACATTGCGGCGCACACCAAAAAGAAACACGTCGTTCTGGCACCCACAGGTATTGCAGCCATCAATGCCGGTGGCGTAACGCTTCACAGCTTTTTTAAGCTCCCTTTTCACCCGTTGCTGCCAAACGATGTACAATATTCTGTACGCAACCTGCGCAAAACATTAAAATATAACAGCGAAAAAATAAAGATTTTACGTGAGCTCGAGCTTGTTATCATCGACGAAATAAGCATGGTTCGCGCCGATATTATCGACTTTATCGATAAGGTTTTGCGTGTGTACAGCCAGAATATGCGCGAGCCTTTCGGCGGGAAACAGCTGCTCCTGGTAGGCGATATTTTCCAGCTCGAACCCGTTGTAAAGGAGGACGACCGGCAGTTACTTCAGCCCTTTTACCCGTCTTCTTTCTTTTTCGATGCAAAAGTATTCCGTTTGGTGCAGCCTGTTGCAATTGAGCTGAAAACAATATACCGCCAAACCGACCCCACTTTCATACACCTTGTAGACAACATCAGAACATCGCAGGTTACCGATGCCGACCTTAAGCTGCTCAACAGCCGTGTTGGAGACGAAGAAAAGCCATTGAAAAACGATAGCAATTTGTCCATAACTCTTTCGACCCGACGCGATACTGTCGACTACATTAACACGCGAAAGCTCAACGAGCTGGAAGGGGAAGCTGAAGTTTTTCAGGGTATCGTGCAGGGCGAATTTCCCGAAAGCAACCTGCCTACCCCTCAGGAGCTTCAGCTAAAAGTGGGTGCACAGGTGTTGTTTGTGCGCAACGATGCTGAACATCGTTGGGTAAACGGCACACTTGGTACGGTAATTGGCTTTGACGAAGAGGAACATGAGCGCATATTTGTCGTCACCGAAGATGGCCGTGAACTGGATGTAGAGCGTGCAATATGGAGCAACATACGCTACACTTTCAACGATAAGGAAAAGAAAATAGAAGAGCAGGAGCTGGGCACATATACGCAATTTCCCCTGCGTATGGCCTGGGCCATCACGGTACATAAAAGCCAGGGCCTTACATTTACCAATGTACGCATCGACTTTACAGGCGGGGTATTTGCCGGAGGGCAGACTTATGTGGCCCTTTCGCGGTGCACATCGCTCAACGGTATCACGCTCAGCAAGCCCATTCTGCGAAGCGATGTATACGTAAAACCGGAAGTTACGGCCTTCGCCCGCACCTTTAACAACCAGACAATTCTTACATCGGCCATCAGACAATCAAAGGCCGACAGCGAATATTACGCTGCCGTTCAGGCCTTTAACAAAGGCGATATGCAAGCGGCCATCGATATGTTTTTTCAGGCTATACACAGTAAATAGTCCTCCCTTATAAACCTAATATTCCTCTGATTCATAGTATATTATGCTATAA
>CALIIG010000219.1 GCA_938018155.1 uncultured Prevotella sp. | reverse complement strand
CTGGCTGGTCAGGATTCTTTAACGGGACTTATGAGGGAGGATTATCAGCGGGTATTAAGCGATACAAGCAAACAAATATACTTGAGTTTTACAATGAAACGTCGCAGCCAACAGTTTATCATCTTACAGGATTAGGTATGGATTATTACCGATTCAGAGGCTCATACACCTCTACCTATTATAAAGGATTGGGTTGGGATGCCTCAATGGAGCTGCGTCCTGTGGCACCTCGGAACGGTATTTACGCTTCGTTGAATTGCAGTTCTCTGTCCATAGAGAAAATAATGTCCGACCTCAATGAGCTGCCGCTTACAAAATTGAAGTTGTATCACCAGGGTTTTGAATCAGGGTATCTGCACAAGGGCCAGATGAATACGTGGAGTGTAAGACTGACAGAGATGTACACTGAACGTCGGGGAATAGAAAATATCTTTGGCTCGGCACAGGACAATGTCTTTCCACAGATTGCTTCCGGGCAGCAATATTTAGATAAGCAGTGGTGCTTGTCAGGTACAATGTTGTGGCAATATCGTCCTTCAAAAGCTGGTTTATATGAGCTGTCAGTAAGCCAATGCTACCAACATATGCGCGAAACCTATTCCGAACCAAAACGAAAAGTATCCTCATCGGCCCATATTTCGGCAATATCGCTAAAAGGAATGTGGCAGGTAAAACGATTACTTCTGCAAACCTCCGCTCTTTTTGATTACGCGTGGGATAGCCATTGCAGCATGATGCTTGACGGGAGTATTAACGAGAACATGATGGCTCCCGTGTATCATCGCCGTGCTTTTTATGACAATAACCGCTATAATGCGAGCTTGCAGGCTGAAGCCAATTATGCAATGAATCGTCATTATAGTTTGTTTATTGCTGCCGAATGGAACTATGCCCGCTATATGAAAACGGAACACAACCGCCTTTTGAGTGTTTCATTGGGTATGGAATTTTAATTTTAAACACAATATTATATTCACATTAAAAACCTAACGATTATGAAAAAGAAATTACTTCTTTCATTTGTGATGTTCGCAATTACGGCTATTGCCTGTGCTGCCGACTTTAATCATCAGTGGCACCACACCATTTACGGGAAAACCAAGTCGGGTAACACCCCGGTCTCCGTTGTTAAAACAACTGATGGAAACTATGTAACCTTTAATACCTTTGGCTCTAATACACTGACGGGAGTCAATGTTTATTTTGACAAGCAACCGCTTAAGGATGCAGGGGGAAACGAAATTACGGGTTGCCCATATGATGGTCCCAACGAAAACTCAGTTAATGATAATCTTCTGATTCAGAAGATGAAGTCTGGAACGGGTGATGTCATTTGGACGGTATATTCGGATAAAGGTACTTTATATAACAATAAATCGGTTTATCCGACAGCTGACGGTGGTTTGATTTTTGTTGGCGATGTACGTAATCTTGCCAATAGAACAGAAACAACACTCTTCCGGATGGTAGGCTCTGATGGTCAAAAGAAGGAAGTGGAATACACGCCGGCAGGAAATAATCATACTGCTGTTGAGGGTGTCATAGCTAAAATTGATAAAGATGGCAAAATAGAATGGGCAAAGCTGATAGCTGTTACCACGCATCCTACTGTTAAAGGGAAAAACTATGGTGGGTATGCTATTTATTATAAGGGGCTTACTGTTGACAGCAAGGGCAATATTTATGTGTGTGGTAATTACATGTCGTCAGTAACCTTTACAAAGAGTGATGGTTCACAAGTAACTTATGAGGCTAAAAACAAGGACGCATGGGACGGAACTATACAAAGTTCGGCTGGCGACCCTTTTATTGCCAAGTTTGATAAGGACGGCTATCTGCTCCAGTTTATGACCGAAGACGACAGTAACATCAGGTTTGCCACTTTTGAGAGGATGGTTATTAAGAATGATGTTCTCTATGTTAGCGGACGCTTGCAGGGCGATGGTGTAGCAACCATCAAATTTGGTGATACTGTTTTACAGCCTAATGAGTGTCATAATCTTATCTATGCTTCTGTAAAAACCGAAGATTTAAGCCTTAATTATATGAAAATGCTTGTGGCAGGGAAATTCGGTAACAAGAATTTTGCTGTACAGAACATGAATCTTCAATATTATAATGGCAGTCTTTATATGACGGGACTGATTACGGGAAGCCTTGCCGACGATGCCAGCTCTGCACCTTTTATTGCTACAACTACCAAAATGCGCGAGGCAATGATAGTAAAAGCCGATGCTCAGAGTGGTAAACGGTTGGCTGCAGGTATAGACGGAAGCTCAATAACAGCAGCCTATGCCGTCATTGAGACAAACGAACCTAATACTGTTTGGGTGTATGGATATGCTCTATCGGGAATGGCCCGACTCAATAAATACACACTCGAAGGTGATAAATTGGTAAAAGGTACTGACGAAGTTGCTTTGATTAAACCCTTCTTAGGTATGTTAGGTACACCACTTATTGATGGTAAGAGTATTGTATCGTCAACAAGAAATC
>CALIIG010000218.1 GCA_938018155.1 uncultured Prevotella sp. | reverse complement strand
TTAATACCTGTGCATCGCTTACTAACAGAGTGTGCTTACGACCTGTAATTGGGACCCTTGACGATGTACCACATCCAATTAACAAACATGACGCGATAGCCGTAAGCAAAATGTGCTTTATATTGATCATTCAAATATCCTGCTAAAACAATCCTTTTATACCGTTTACAAAAATATAAATTAAATATGACTACGGCACAAAGAATCTATATATTTTATTATTTTTTAAATAAAAAACTCAATTAAAAATACATCTTACAGTTTGAAAAACTTATAAATCAAACCCATATCCCAATGTCAGCATAATGGTTTTATTGTACGATGAGTCGTATAAGCTCTGGTCTTTATACAAATGAGTCAGGCCCAAATGGTAACGAAGGTCAACGGTTACATGTTCAAACTCGTAGCTTATGCCCACAGGAACCGACAGGTTTACCCTGTTAAAGACTTTGTTAAAACCTTTTGACACTCTTATTTCAGGCTGTAAACCTATTTTTACATCCACATTATACTTTGTCGTTGCAACCAGCATTACAGGCACAATAAGGTTATTATGATTCATCTTAAAATCAACATCCAAGTCACGCTCTTTCTTAAACGCCGTCCCCTGTTGGCTATAAAGCAAACCCGCACTGCCTGCTATAACATTTGAAAACTGGTGCTGAACTTCAGCACCTACAACGAAACCCGTCTTAAACCTCGATGGTAAATAGTTATCTGTATTTCCTGGCGAAGACGGCGATGTGTAGATTTTATCACTATTAAATTTTGAAAAATTAATACCTACACGGGGGTAAACTGTTGTCGTCCCGGGTTCTTTCCAGGCCGATATATGCAGAACGGGCACGCACATCAATAATAAAGCTAATAATTTTCTCATTGTTAATTTTAGTTTTTATGATAACGGCATCCGCCGATTTTTATTATATCTCCGTTTCTTAAAACCGTTCACCCCGCCTGTCGTCATCATTACGTTTTGTAAAGCAGTACACAAAAGTCACACAAAAACACAAAACCGACAGGCCGAAAAGCCTGTCGGTTATAAAGGTTAAACCTTATCTTTCTATACCTATATTACAGTTCGGGTTTAATTTCGTTCAACCAAGCGTCAATACGCTCGTCGGTTTTGTCAGCCTCGTTCGTCTCATCGAGGGCCAGTCCTACGAATTTTCCATCGACAACCGAATCAGAATCGTCAAATGTATAGCCGTCTGTCGATACAGCTCCTACCACTTTTGCACCAGCCTTTTCAACAGCTTCGTAAATAGCGTGCATGCCACCGCAGAAAGTATCGCTGTATCCTTCCGAGTCGCCAACACCAAAAATAGCCACAGTTTTACCGCCGAGGTCAGAACCTTGCAACAGGCTTATGCCGTCGTACCAATCGTCCTGGGGATCGCCTGCGCCCCATGTTGATGTGCCTAACAGCAAGTTTTCATACCCGTTTACAGTGTCAGCAGTAAAGTCGGTAACGTTAATGGCCTGCACCCCCAGCTTGTCTGCAATTTTGCCTGCAACTTCTTCGGTCATACCTGTCGATGAACCGACCACTACTATAGTCTTTTTCATTGTTGTGAAATTATTGATTAGTGAATTTAACTTTGTCGGTTTCTTGCTCCTTAATCATCGTAATCACCATCTTAAAACGCTTTGCAGCATTTACCGAATGGCGCGCACCTGAAGGAATAATGAATGCTTCTCCAGCTTTGATTACGTTCCTGACACCTTCAACCGTAAGTTCCATCTCACCGTCAATAACCTGTATAAGTGCGTCATACGGCGCATAATGTTCAGACAATCCCTGCCCTGCATCGAACGAAAACAGGGTAACACTGCCCGACGTACTGTGAATAAGCTCTTTGCTTACCACCCCGCCGTCAACATAATTTACAAGTCCTTTTTGTTCAAAAACTTTGCCTTTTCCAAACTTTTCCATAAGTATTACTGCTTAATTTGATACTATCATTTGTCTTTTAACATGTTTACAACATATATGCCACGCTTGTTTTATGAAAACCAACGGTAACAAATGTTATCAAATTACATCATACCCGGCCGACACATGTGACAGCAACAAATGACAAAACTTTTGTCATGTAGCCAACCCATGGCCGTAAGCATTCATTCTACAGGTCAAAAGTAAGAAAAGTTTCTGATTTGGCCATGACTTAACTTGTCATTAATCTGCAAAATACCTAAACATGATGATTCCTAATATTCAAAATCATCAAATCATCATCATTTCGTATACCTATTATAATATAGATGTGTTATTTTGTCCCTTACAGAACCCTTTTTACGCCAAAAAGTGCTTTAAACTGTCTAACACCGCCAGAGCCTGCCGGCATCCCTGTTCGTAAGCAGCCTGCATTTCGTCAGGATTATGCGAAACATGCCCTATCGTAAGCGTTTGAGCAGGCCGTATAACAAAAGCCCTCCCAGCCTTTTCCTCTTCGGTTACATACGCCGTTTGCCCGTTATACATCTCATGTCGCGTGTCAAGTGTATGCACAAGTTTTGGATATTTCCGTATAAAAGGCTTCATCAAAGGCAACAAGCGGTTGTGCGTTTTCACATAACCCCCGGGCTGTGTGAGCACAACCACGTTCTTTTCGTAGCCTTGTTGTTGAAAGAATCTTAAGGGAATCGAGTCGGTTATGCCCCCATCAAGAAACTTTCTGCCCTTTATTTCTACCACCTTTGACACGGCGGGCATCGATGCCGACGCCCTGATATACTCTAACATCTCGTCATTAACCGCATCAAAACTTTTGTAAACGGGCTCTCCTGTTTCAACATCCGTGCATACACACCAAAATTCAGACGGGTCGTTATCGTAGGCTTGCTTGTCGAAAACGTCAATATGCCGTGGCAGATAATGGTAGCAAAACTCGCCTCCAAAATAGTCACCCGTCATCAAAAGCGACCTCATCGAAGCATAACGCCACTCATGAGCCATAGCCTTATTGTATCTGATGACGCGCCCTGGCTGATGCGATTTCATATTACAACCGAAGCAAGCCCCTGCCGAAACGCCTATTACACCATCGAACGTCACACCATTTTCCATCAGAACATCCATTACACCTGCCGAGAACAAGCCCCGCATGGCACCGCCTTCCAAAACAAGTCCGTGCTTCATCTTAGTTAGTTCTTTTCAATCATACATCGTGCAAATATACGAATTTAAGCCTTATGTTATTCCCTCAATGCCCGTTTTATTTATCAGATATGCCGCCAAAACACCTGTACAATAACAATAAACAAAAAAGGCAGGAACATTAATTCCCGCCCTTCGGGTTTATTTGAAGCGTTGAAGCAACCCTTCACACCCGTCTTCTATAAGGTCAAGGGCATACTCAAACGCTGTACCCTCACCGTAATATGGGTCGGGAACAACAGTTTCATTGGTATGAACATGAAAGAAATCGGCCATCATCATCACCTTTTTCCGATGCTTTTCGTTAGTTGCTAACGACGTAATACGTTTGTAATTTTCATGGTCCATAACAATAATATAATCGAAACGCTGAAAATCTGACGACGCATCAAACTGGCGTGCACGGTGATCAACACGGTAGCCTCTGCGGTAACCATGTTCTCTCATGCGCTTATCGGGCAGCTCTCCTACGTGCCAATCTCCAATGCCTGCAGAGTCAATAAAATATCTATCCGTCAATCCCTGCTCATCAATCTTATGTTGCATCACCGCGTGTGCAGCAGGAGAACGACAAATATTGCCCAAACAGATAAAGAGTAAACGTAATTTTTCTGGGCGAATTGTATCCGCCGAATGGTCACAAACCATAGTAACAAACTTATTAGTCTTTAGTAAAGCTGTTGCTCTGCCTCACTAAAGACGTCATTCATATTTTCAAAAGATATGATTATTCTTCTGTATTCAATTCACTTTTGCGCTGTTCTTCTCTTATTTCAGCAACAATAACCTTCGCGCGTTCTGCATATTTGCGAAACACTTTTATGGCAAAACCCGGCAACGCACCATAGCCACCGTTCACACCCGTAAGCGTTTGGTCAATAACCATACAAGGTATTTCAACCTCTTCAAGCCTATATTTTATTTCCTCTGCCAATATAGGGTTGTTGCAAATATCTACAAGAACCAAATCTCTTTCTGCCATAACCTTTTGTTTTAATGATTATACCGTGTTTACAAAACTACAAAAAGATACTTGAAAACTATCGTAAAAATGTTTAAATCATCGTGCAAAGCCTATTTCTGAAGACGCAAACCGCACAGCATGCCGTCCATAGAACCCAAAAGAGAAGAGGCTGTTTTGAGCGTTGAATTGCCGCTAAGTGCTCCCAACGTCTTCATATAACTCATCAGTTTTGTGGCATTCATTACAATAAGCAGGTCGTTACCGTCAACCTGTGTTGTACCAATAAACTGCTCTTTAATGCCTCCATATACGAGCTTTACGTTTTTACCGCTTACCGTATACGTTCCCTTCAGGGTTTTTCCAGCCACTGTCTGCGTAAAATTTCCATCCTTATCGAAGGTCATTTTCATCGCACCTTTTTTGATACCGTATTTATTAAGTTGTGCCTGCAGCTTCTTTTCGATGGCTGCCGACGCCACCTTTCCACCGGCATTTTTCAACATATTGCCGCTCGTAAACACGACGGCCGGCTCCGTATAGCCCCAGTTCCCAACCAAATCTTCGGCTTTTGCTACCTTATTTGCATCAAAAACCGTTGTAAGTGCCGACATTAAGCCTGCAGCCTTTTCGGTTGAGCTTACCGTCTTCCCGGCTTGTTCGGTAACGCCTTTCAACACGTCTCCCAACGAAATTTGCGCCTTGGCCGGTTCACTAACCAGCATAAAGGCTACGACAGGAAGTGCTCCTATCATGTGTTTAATTTTCATTTCTCTTTACTATTTAAATGTTTTACAGTTATCCTGAATACGTCAATGTAATTCCATCGTGATGTGAAATGAACAAATTTCTGCCCATTTACTACATTCCAAACACTTTTTTGATAGCATCGTCAAAGCCCGAACGTGGCATGGCACCGCTTACACGCTGTGGCGTTCCCTGCCTGGGGATGAACAAAATAGTAGGTATCGACTGCACCCCAAAGAGCGCAGCAAGTTCCTCTTGTTGGTCAACGTCAACCTTATATACGTCTATCCGTCCTGCATAATCGTCGGCTACCTGCTCAACAACAGGTGCCGTTTGTTTGCAAGGACCGCACCATGTAGCATAAAAATCGATGATGGCGGGTTTGTTTCCTTCAAAAACCCACTCATTGGGATGCTTATCATAGTCCATCACTTTTTGCTTAAAAGCCTCTGCTGTAAGTTCTTCTACATTCATCTTCTTTGTATTTTTTTGAGTTGAAACTTGTTTTGTTACACTTTCTTTCTGCTTTGGGCTGTTCCCCGAACAGCTTGTCAGTCCGAAAAAGAATACAGCAAAACTAAATAAAAATAATCGGTTCATTTTGATTTTCTTTTCTTTAAATTAATTGTAACCCTTTTGTTCAGAGCCTCTATCATATTGTCCAAAGGCGGAATAACTGATGTAAGCTCACTGCTTTTTACTCCGCAATCGTCCATGTCGCTTATCATACACTGTGGTATTGATGCACATTTCTCGCGCATCTGCTTCCCTTTTTCAGTAAGGAAAACTATTTGCTGGCGTTTGTCTGTCGTGCTGTCGCGACGCGAAAGCAAGCCTAAACTCTCCATGCGCCTGATGAGGGGCGACACGGTATTAATGCCTAACATCAGCTGTTTACCTATATCGTTCACAGGCAAATCGTCGGTTTCCCAAAGCACCAGCAACACCAAATACTGCGTATACGTAAGTCCAAGCGGCACAAGATAAGGCTCATAGGCTTGTGTTATAAGCCTGCTGGCCGTGTAAAGCCTGAAGCAAAGCTGATTTTGCAATTGTAATTGTTCGTAAGCCATTTCTGTTATTTTTGACCACAAAGATAAGAAAACAAAATAACATCGCGGACGATGTGTTATGTTATTTAAATCTTATTAACTAAATATCGTGCATGATATATTTTGTTGACAATATGAAGGGCAGTGCAACATACTATTAAGCATTTGCAATTACGCTTGTTTCATCCCGTCATTACATGCTGTTCTATCGCACCTTATTATACAGAGGCAACACCTTTTCAGGGTAATGTTCATTGTTCGGCGG
>CALIIG010000217.1 GCA_938018155.1 uncultured Prevotella sp. | reverse complement strand
GGCCGTCGTACGCGCTGCTGACGGCCGCCGGACGACGAGCATACAACCACATTTTATCGCACTTTGGCAAGTCATGCCATGACGTTTAGCATGAAAATACAGCAGAAATAGCATTTTTTCAGGTTAAATCAGCAAAAAGTCCGATAACATTTCATACCTTTGCAACCTGAGAGAATCGGGCGAGTTATTACCCAGGATACAAAGTATCTACTTGTACAAGCAACAATATTACGTAAAATGAAGGGCATAGTTTTAGCAGGAGGTTCAGGTACACGCCTGTACCCTATTACAAAAGGCATTAGCAAACAGCTCATACCCATTTTTGACAAACCTATGATTTACTATCCCGTGTCGGTGTTAATGCTGGCCGGTATCAGGGAAATCCTTATTATCTCAACTCCTTATGACCTGCCGGGCTTTAAACGATTGCTGGGCGACGGCAGCAGTTATGGCGTGCATTTTGAGTATGCCGAGCAACCCAGCCCTGACGGATTGGCTCAGGCTTTCATCATTGGCGAACAGTTTATTGGCAACGACAGCGTATGCCTTGTGCTGGGCGACAATATTTTCTACGGTGCAGGCTTCTCATCAATGCTGCGCGAAAGCGTGCGCATGGCTGAAGAAGAGGGCAAGGCTTCGGTCTTTGGCTATTATGTAAACGACCCTGAACGCTACGGCGTTGCTGAGTTTGACGCAAACGGAAACTGCCTCAGCATTGAGGAAAAACCGGCGCACCCCAAGAGCAATTACGCCGTTGTGGGCTTGTATTTCTATCCCAACAGCGTGGTTAATATTGCCAAAAATATTAAGCCCAGTGCGCGTGGTGAATTGGAGATTACAACGGTAAACCAACAGTATCTGGCGCAAAAGAACCTGAAAGTACAGACGCTTCAGCGTGGTTTTGCATGGCTCGACACGGGCACACACGACAGTCTTTCGGAGGCAAGCACCTTTATTGAGGTTATCGAAAAACGCCAGGGGCAGAAAATTGCCTGCCTTGAGGAAATTGCCTACAAAAAGAACTGGATAACACGCGAATGCTTATTGCAGGAAGCCAGGCCCATGATGAAGAATGGTTACGGACAGTATTTAATGCAGCTGGCCGATGAAAGGAAATAACAAATTATAAGAATACAAATGGAAGAAAACAAGTTTGCAGAGAATATGGCTGCAAATTCTCAGACAGCGGCCGACGACCAGAAAGGGTTTTTTGACCTTGGTGCGATCTATGCCACGCTTATTTTGAACTGGAAGTGGTTCGTTCTCTCGCTCATTATATGTTTGGGAGCTGCGGCCATTTACCTGCGCTATGCCACCCCTATGTACCAGGCTTCGGCCAAACTGTTGATAAAAGACAGTGACGGCAGGTCGGGAAGCCGCAGCAATATGCTGAATTCGGCCACCCTCGGTATTGTGTCGAACTCGACCGGTATCGACAACGAAATGGAGATTTTAACCTCGCATTCGCTGGCCATTCAGGCGGTAAGAGACCTGAAACTGTACGTAGAATACTTCAGTGTTGGAAAGGTAAAGGACATTATTCTGTACCGCACGCAGCCCATTTCGGTTGATATTGATGCGGGGCATCTCGAAAAACTGAACCGCCCTGTCAGCCTTTTGATTGAGCGTGAAGGCAATGCTTATCACGTAACAGGAAGCTATTTTGTACCACTTGCCAATGACGGGGCAAGCGGGCCGTATTCAATTGACCAGACTTTTACCTCGTTTCCCGCCAGCATCAACACGCGTGCCGGTATACTTTACTTTACGACAAACGGTGTAACACCTATGCAGGAAGAGCAGCAAATGAAGGTAATCATACAGTCGCCAAAAAATGAAGCATATAAATATGTGTCGCGATTGAGCGTTGCCCAGACCAATAAGAGCACTACCATAGCGCAGCTTGTACTTACCGATGAGATGCCGCAGCGTGCCATCGACTTCCTCAGCCAGCTGGCCGTATGCTACAACCGTCAGGCCAATGAAGACAAAAACGAGGTTGCCGTGCGCACAGAAGAGTTTATCAACGGCCGTTTAGAGAAAATCAATGCAGAATTGGGGAATACCGAAGGCCAGCTTGAGAACTATAAAAAAAGCAACCGTATGGTTGAGCTTAAGATGAACGCGACTCAGGCTTTCAGCAATGCCGACGCCTATTCGCAGAAACTTTCGGAGGCCAATACACAATTGGCACTGCTCAACGAAATGCGTGCTTATATCATCAGTCCGACGAACAGGTATCAGCCACTGCCTACGAACGTGGGACTTTCTGACCAGGCTACTACAGCCCTTATCAAAGATTACAACGAAATTGCCCAAAAACGCAACCTGCTGTTACAAAGTGCAAGCGAGAACTCACCGTCAGTAATCCCGCTCACTACACAGCTCGACCAGTTGCAAGGAGCCATTAACCGTGCGCTGAATCAGGCTATGCGCAGCTCTCAGATTATGCGAAACTCGGTAGCTGCACAGGCCGGAAAATATCAGGGACAGGTTGACAAGTCGCCCGTTCAGGAACGTATGCTCAACCAGATAGGCCGTCAGCAGGAAGTGAAATCGGGGCTTTACCTGATGCTTTTACAGAAGCGTGAGGAGAACTCTATTTCGTTGGCAGCAACTGCCGACAAAGGAAAGCTCATTGATGCACCTGCAGCAGGTGGAAAAATCAGTCCGAAAGACACTTACATTATGCTCATAGGCCTTTTGCTCGGATTGGCTATACCTGCTGCAATTCTGATATTGATTCAGCTCCTGAGCTATAAAATTGAAGGACATGAAGATGTTGCCCGTCTCACGAAACTGCCTATCCTGGCCGATGTTGCCGTTGCAACAGAGGCAGCAAAAGACAAGGCCGACATCGTCATTCACGAGAATCAGAATAATATGATGGAGGAAATTTTCCGCTCGATGCGTACCAACCTGCTCTTCATCATGAAAGAGGGGCAGAAGGTTATCATGTGTACGTCAACCAATTCGGGTGAGGGAAAAACCTTCAATGCGGGCAACCTGGCCATGGCGTTCGCCCTGCTGGGCAAGAAAGTATTGCTGATAGGTCTTGACATTCGTAAACCACGATTGGGGCAACTCTTCGAATTGAACGATACCGCACGCGGTATTACAAATTTGCTGGTGAAGGAAAGCCCTACTGAAGAGCAGATAAAACAACAGATTCTGCCATCAGGAATTAATGACCATCTTGACATAATGACGGCCGGTCCTATACCTCCTAACCCTGCCGAACTGGTGGCACGTGCAAGTCTTGACCTCATTATGGAACAGCTCCGGCAAATGTATGACTACATTATTGTTGACACTGCACCGGTAGGTCTTGTAACCGATACACTGGCCATAGGTCGTGTTTGCGATGCTACGGTTTACGTATGCCGTGCCGACTATACACCCAAGGAGAGCATAGAACTTGTTAACGGTTTGGCCACCGAGGAGAAACTGCCAAACGTCAGCATCGTTATTAACGGCATTGATATGTCGAAGAAGAAACACAGTTACTATTATGGCTATGGCAAATATGGCCGATACGGTCGCTACGGAAGGTATGGAAGCTATGGCAAATACGGCCGTTACAAGAGCTATGGTAACTATGGAAACTATGGCAATTACCAGGGAAGCCACTACGGTGACGCTAATGATAATTCAGTAAAACGATAATGGCAGTAATAGCAGTTGACTTTGACGGTACTATTGTAGAGCACCGTTATCCGGAAATAGGAGAAGAAATGCCATTCGCTACCGAAACTCTCCGAATGTTAATAGCCGACCATCACAGGCTTATTCTGTGGTCGGTGCGTGAAGGAAAGCTCCTGCAGGACGCCGTTAACTGGTGTAAAGAGCGTGGCGTTGAGTTCTGGGCGGTGAACCGTGACTATCCTGAGGAAGAAGAAGGAAAGAATAATCATTTCAGCAGAAAACTGAAAGCCGACTACTTTATCGATGATCGGAATATCGGCGGACTGCCTGAATGGGGACTGATTTACCGAATGATTAAAGAACATAAAAGCTATGCTGATGTGATAAAAGAGACGCTTGGCAGAAGCTCTGTTGACGATATTCCAAAGAAAAGGCACTGGTGGCAGTGGTAAAAAGCTGCCGTAACCGTACGGTATAAAGATTAGATAACAGAAAAGGTGCGTAACAATTGCGCGCCTTTTCTGTTATAAATAAGACTGAAAATGGTAGAAAACACCTGTATTTATTGCACATATCGGGAAATAAGCAGCATATGGGAACTTGATAAGAATTGCAGAAAAGACGAATCTTAAAACTTTTTTGTAATTTTGTGTCTTATAATATAATAAGGTGTATGGAAAAGAATAACTTGAGAATCATATTCATGGGAACTCCCGAATTTGCCGTCGGCACACTGAGACGACTTGTTGAAGGAGGATACAATGTGGTGGCCGTGGTGACTCAACCCGACAAGCCCGTAGGACGACATCAGGACCATTTACAGCCTTCGGCGGTAAAACAATACGCCCTGGAGCATGATATTCCTGTGCTTCAACCCGTTAAAATGAAAGACCCCTGCTTTGTAGAGCAGCTGGCATCATATAAGGCCGACCTTCAGGTTGTGGTAGCTTTCCGCATGCTTCCTGAGGTGGTGTGGGCTATGCCACGTATGGGAACCTTCAACGTTCATGCTGCACTGTTGCCACAATATCGCGGGGCTGCACCCATCAACTGGGCTATCATCAATGGCGAAACAGAAACGGGGGTTACCACTTTCTTCCTTGATAAGGACATCGATACGGGGCGCATTATCCTGCAAAAGCACTTTGCCATACCCGAAGATGCCAATGCAGAATATGTTTATGATGGCTTAATGAAGCTCGGTGCCGATATTGCCGTTGAGACAATTAACCTTGTTATTGAGGGCAATGGTGTGGTAAAGGCTACCGATCAAAATGAATGGACGGGTACTGGTCAGCAACAAGTGCTGCACGCTGCACCGAAAATTTTTAAGGAAACCTGCCGGATAAACTGGACACAACAGGCACAACAGGTGTACAATTTTGTACGGGGGCTGTCACCTTACCCCGGAGCGTGGACAATCTTGCATGCTAAAGGCAAGGGCAGTACGACAGGAACGGTGCTCAAAATTTTCAAAACCGTAAAGACAAATGAGCCTGCCAATAACGATGAGACTGGCACTATCAGGGTAGAAAAAGGGCATCTTTACATAGCAGCCGGTGATAACTGGATAGAGATTGCGGAATTACAACTGGCTGGTAAAAAGCGTATGGCAGTACGTAACTTCCTAAATGGTAATAAGAATATAGAAGATTGTTACGTAAAATAGTACTTGAACACAGAAGGTTAAAAGCACAAAGCCATTTGAACGGCAACGCTATCAGCCAGAATCACAGCGTTATCAACGAAAGTTTACCGCATAAAAAAGCCTCCCACAGAGCATAAACTCTGTGAGAGGCTTGTGTTTTCTATAAAACTTAACGTAAGTTTACAGATCCCAACCCACGGCCGAAGCACCAAGAACAGCAGCCGAACTACCATCCAAACTGCTTACAAGGAACTGGGCCTTGCCCTTAAATATACGCAAAACATGCTTGTCATAGCTCTTCTTAATGGGGTTCATAAGCAACTTCCCAGCCTTTGTCAGGCCACCAAAGAATATGAAAGCCTCGGGCGAAGAGAAAGCAGCGAAGTTTGCGCACGCCTCTCCCAGCATCTCTCCGGTAAATTCATAGATGTGCTTTGCTAAAGCGTCGCCCTTCTCTGCAGCAAGGCTTACCTCTAAAGAAGTAATGTCTTCCGGCTTCAAATCGCGCAAAAGCGAAGGTTCGTCTGTTGTTTCCAGCAGCTCACGGGCCGTACGGGCTACACCCGTAGCAGAGCAATAAGCCTCTAAACAGCCTTTACGGCCACAGCCACACTCACGTCCGTTTTCACGAACCATGATAACATGACCAAGCTCTCCTGCAAAGCCGTCGCTGCCATAAACCACCTGACCATTGACAACAATGCCGGAACCCACACCTGTTCCCAACGTAATATCAATAAAATTCTTCATGCCACGTGCAACGCCATAAGTCATTTCACCAATAGCTGCTGCGTTAGCGTCGTTGGTTAAAGCCACCGGAACACCAAGCCTTTTGGAGAACATGTCGGCCAAAGGCACAATACAGTTACGCCCCCATGAGAGGTTTGCTGCAAACTCTATGGTGCCCTGATAATAGTTTCCGTTCGGAGCACCAATACCCATAGCCTTAATTGTGTCAATGCCCCCTACCTGATCAATGATAATCTTCAATGCTTCGACCGAAGCATTCACATAGTCTTCCACGTTGTCGTAAGCCTGTGTTTTGATAGCTGTTGTAGCTTTGATCTCGCCACGTGAATCTACAATTCCAAAAACCGAATTGGTACCGCCGAGGTCTAAGCCAATAACGTACGGTTTTAAAGTTAGTTGTACCATTTTGTTTATGTTTTTTACTGTTCAGTTATTAGTCCTGAAACATATTATAAACAACTGTGCATATCATCCGTTAAAGCCTTAATAGCAGAACAATAGCACCGGAATCTATATATGTTAATATGGCAAAGTTAATAAAACATTTGTGAAAACAAACCGAAATTTAAATTTTTAATAAACATTTGTGCGTATATAAAAGAATTGCTATCTTTGCGTTACATAGATGAGAAAATGACACAAGAAGAAGATATTAAAAACGCCATTAAAGTGCTTCGTGAAGGTGGCGTAATTCTCTATCCTACTGATACTGTCTGGGGTATTGGTTGTGACGCTACAAATACAGAAGCAGTAGCAAAGGTTTATCAAATAAAACATCGTGACGATTCAAAGGCTTTGATTTGCCTTGTCGATTCAGACGCACGCCTGCAACGATATGTTCGTAATGTGCCCGCCGTAGCATGGGAACTAATTGACGCCGTAACCAAACCCACAACAGTTATATTAGACGGGGCGGTAAACTTGGCATCCAATCTGATTGCCGACGACGGAAGCATCGCCCTTCGCATTACAAAAGAACCATTTTCGCACGCATTGTGCTATCGTTTTCAAAAGGCTCTCGTGTCAACAAGCGCAAATATAAGCGGCGAACCTGCCGCACAAAATTACAAAGACATATCTCAAGAAATCCTCAATAGCGTTGATTATGTATGCTGGACGCGCAGACAGGAACACAAATTACACAAACCAAGCAGCATCATCAGGCTTAGACCTGACGGCGAAGTAACGATTATCAGAAAATAAATGCTCGATAAAGTTATTGCCTGGCGGGAACGGAGACTGACCGATCGTCAGATGACATCGATGCTGGCACTCTTAATAGGCTTCCTTGCTTCGGTAGCAGGGTATGCCCTTCATCATCTTATCGGACTGATACAACGCCTGCTTACTGAAGACTTTGTATCGTACGGTGCCAACTGGCTCTACCTTGTTTTCCCTGTTATAGGTATTTATCTTACCATGCTTTTTATTAAATATGTTGTCCGTGACAACATATCGCATGGTATTACACGTGTGCTTTACGCTATTTCTACGAGGCAATCAAAACTTCGTGGTCACAATTGCTGGTCGTCGATAGTGGCTTCAGCCATAACGATTGGCTTTGGAGGTTCGGTAGGTGCCGAAGCCCCCATCGTGCTTACAGGTTCTGCTATCGGTTCAAAACTGGGGCAGGTGTTCCGCATGGACAACCGGACGCTGATGCTTTTAGTGGGTTGTGGTGCGTCGGCTGCGATATCAGGCATCTTCAAAGCACCTATAGCAGGACTGGTTTTTACGCTTGAAGTGCTGATGATTGACATGACAATGTCGTCGCTTGTACCTATTCTTATCAGTAGCATTACGGCAGATATCTTCTCGTATCTTTTCACGGGAACATCCACAATGTTTTCTTTTCATATTGATGGTGCGTGGAGCATAGACCGTGTTCCAGGTACGGTTTTGCTGGGAATATTCTGTGGATTGATGAGCCTTTACTTTATGAGAACCATGAATTGGTGCGAGGGGAAGTTTGCGCGACTTAAGGATCGTCCTCACATCAGGCTTTGCATTGGTGGCCTTATACTCAGCTCTCTCATCTTTTTATTCCCTTCTTTATACGGAGAAGGATATGATACGCTCGGCCTTCTCATCAGCGGGAAGACCCCTGCCGACTGGCAACAGGTGATGAATGGGTCGTTATTCTACGGGCACGGCGAGCTTTTGGCTCTATATATATTCCTTGTTATGATGACAAAGATATTCGCAACCTCGTCTACAAATGGTGCCGGAGGCTGCGGCGGCACGTTTGCACCTTCACTCTTCATGGGTGGTTTCGCAGGCTTTTTGTTTGCCCGACTATGGAACATGGAACAGGTAGGGGTGTACCTTCCCGAAAAGAACTTCACGCTATTAGGTATGGCAGGCGTGATGGCAGGCGTGATGCACGCCCCACTTACCGGCATTTTCCTGATTGCAGAAATCACCGGAGGCTATGCCCTTTTTGTGCCATTAATTGTAGTCAGCGTTGTGAGCGTGATGGTTATATCTATATTTGAGCCTCACAGTATTTATGCCATGCGACTGGCCCGTGAGGGTAAACTGCTCACCCATCATACAGACAGAAGCGTACTTACTTTAATGAACATGGACTCAGTAATAGAGAAAGACGTAACCACCGTGAGCCCTTTCCTCCCCCTTAGCAAGTTAGTAAACGTGCTGACATCAAACGATTTCAACTTCCTTCCTGTCACCAACGAGGCCGGACAACTATTAGGAGAAATCGACATTATGAAAATAAGGCATATCGTTTTCCGCACCGAACTGTATCAACGCTATCATGCCAGCCAGCTGATGACGCCGGTTCCCGCTATACTTTACCAAAACGAGCCCATGGAAGAAGTAATGAAAAAGTTCGATACAACGGGAGCAAATGCCCTGCCCGTCGTCGATATTAACAACCAGTTATTAGGTTATATCACACGCCAAAGGCTGTTTACCGTTTACCGTCAGCTCGTTGCCGACTATTCTACTGAATAGTTTTTATTCGTCTGGATAACATACAATTACAACGTAAAGATACCAAAAATCGGGGTATTCTTATTTAATTATCAAATAAAACAAGTAACTTTGTAGCCCGAATTATGCCACTTCCAATAAAAATAGACTTATTAGAGTTAATTCTAAAGGGAATTATCATCGGTATTATAGCCTCTGCACCCATGGGGCCTGTGGGCATTCTATGTATTCAACGCACCCTGAAGAAAGGGCGTTGGTATGGTTTTGTAACCGGCATAGGAGCAGCATTGAGCGATATTATCTACGCTTTGATTACGGGTTTAGGTATGAGTTTCATCATGGATCTTATTACAAACCCCACCAATAAGTTCTGGTTGCAGATATCAGGAAGCGTTGTTTTGATGCTCTTTGGCATATATTGCTGGAAGAGTAATCCCGCCAGCCGCATCCATCAAAGCAGTCAAAACAAGGGAAGTTACTCACACAACGGCTTTACGGCTTTCCTTTTAACCTTCTCGAATCCGCTTATTCTTCTTCTTTTTATGGCGTCGTTTGCCCAGTTTAACTTCGTCATCCCCAACCATCCTTTGGAGATGTCGATAGGTTATATTGGCATTTTCAGCGGTGCCCTCATGTGGTGGTTCGGACTTACATGGCTTGTTGACAAGATCCGTGCGAAGTTTGAGATCAACGGAATAAGCATACTCAATAAGATAATAGGTGCAATTGTAGTTATATTTTCATTGATTATTTTGGTAGGGACTGTTTTTAACCTCTACTCCATACATTATTAAAGTCAACCCGATACATCCATTGTATGTTTGTTGCACAGGAAATTCGCAAAACATCGATAGCAGAATATCTTCTGTATATGTGGCAACTCGAAGACCTTATACGGGCTTACGGTTGCTCCATTAACAGGATAACCGACGAGTATATCAGCAAATTTAACTATACCGAAGAGCAGAAAGCCGCCGAAATTGAGTGGTTCGGCAACCTCGTCCGTATGATGAACGAAGAGGGAAAACGTGAGAAAGGACACCTCAATATCAATGCCATAACACTACAAGACTTGTCTGACCTTCACCAGCAACTGCTGTCTTCCAGCAACTTTCCCTTTTATAACGCCGAATATTATAAGGTATTACCTTTCATTGTTGAACTGCGTAATAAAGGCGATAAGAATGTTGACGAAATAGAAACATGCCTTAATGCTCTTTACGGTATTATGATGTTGCGCATGCAAAAGAAAGAAATTTCGACTGAGACAGAGCGTGCCGTCAAAGAGATAACGACATTTATCGGCATGCTCAGCGATTATTACATTAAGAATCGTGACGAGGGACTCGACTTCGGCGAGGAAGAATAATACGAACTTAACTCTTTAAGCTATGAACATTTTAGTTACCGGTGCCAACGGACAATTAGGCAACGAGATTCAGATTGTTAGTAAAAAGTCGGCCAATCATTTCATCTTCACCGATGTTTGCGAGGGTTATCAAAAGCTCGATATTACCAATCTTGAAGCCGTTCGCAAAACGGTTAAGGAGAATCATGTGCAGTGTATTATCAACTGTGCTGCATGGACCAACGTTGACAAGGCCGAAACGGCTGGAGATATTGTAGAAACTCTCAATGCCGTTGCACCTGAAAATCTGGCCAAAGCCATGAAAGAGGTTGGTGGATTACTTGTCCATATTTCTACCGATTACGTGTTTGGGGGCGACCCTTACAACACACCCTGCAAGGAAGATATGCACGGAACTCCCACCGGCGTATACGGATTGACGAAACTTCATGGCGAAAAGAAAATACAAGCAGTAGGCGGAAACTACATCATTCTGCGCACAGCGTGGCTGTATAGCGAGTTTGGGCACAACTTTGTAAAGACTATGTTAGGCCTGACGGCGACGAAACCGCAGCTTAAAGTTGTCTTTGACCAGACGGGAACACCTACTTATGCCGGTGATTTGGCAGAAGCAATATTCAACATTATTGAAAATAACAAGTTCGAAGGACATAGCGGAATATACCACTTTTCGAACGAAGGTGTATGCAGCTGGTACGATTTTACCGTCAAAATAGCCGAGATTGCCGGCCACAAGGCATGCCAGATTCTGCCTTGTCACAGCGACGAGTTCCCCTCTCCTGTAAAGCGTCCCGCATACAGCGTGCTTGACAAGACCAAAATTAAGGAAACCTTCGGCATACAAATACCCTATTGGGAAAACAGCTTAAAGAAGTGTATGGCAAACATGAACGAAGCCATACCCACACAAAAATGAACAAAGAGATAGAAAGAAGGCGCACATTTGCCATCATTTCGCACCCTGATGCCGGTAAGACAACGCTTACCGAGAAGTTCCTCCTTTTTGGCGGACAGATACAGGTAGCCGGTGCTGTTAAGAGCAATAAGATTAGAAAGACGGCTACTTCCGACTGGATGGACATTGAAAAACAGCGTGGTATTTCGGTGTCAACGTCGGTTATGGAGTTCGATTACCTTCCCGACGGACAGGAAGGTGAGCCTTACAAGGTCAATATTCTGGACACACCGGGGCATCAGGACTTTGCCGAGGATACCTATCGCACACTTACTGCCGTCGATTCGGCGATTATTGTTGTCGACTCGGCCAAAGGCGTCGAGGCACAAACACGTAAGCTGATGGAGGTGTGCCGCATGCGCAATACGCCCGTTATTATCTTTATCAACAAGATGGACCGCGAAGGACGCGACCCCTTTGACCTGTTAGACGAACTTGAAAAGGAGCTGCACATCCATGTCCGACCGCTTTCATGGCCTATCGGACAAGGCTTAAAGTTTAAGGGTGTTTACAATATCTACGAACAACAACTCAATCTTTTTACACCCAATAAACAGCGAGTTACCGAGAAAGTAGCCGTTGACATTCAGTCGGCTGACCTTGATCAGCATGTCGGCGAGGTGCCGGCAGCCCGACTTCGTGACGATTTGGAGCTGGTTGATGGCGTATATCCCGATTTCGATGTGCAGGATTATCGTGACGCTAAGGTTGCACCCGTCTTCTTTGGCTCGGCTTTAAACAACTTCGGTGTGCAGGAATTGCTTAACTGTTTTGTCGAAATCGCACCGAGTCCCAAGCCTACCAGGGCCGAGGAAAAAACCATCATGCCCGATGATTCCAGGTTTACAGGCTTCATCTTTAAGATTACGGCGAACATCGATCCCAACCATCGCTCGTGTATTGCCTTTTGTAAAGTATGCTCGGGAAAGTTCGTCAGGAACCAGCCTTATTATCATGTTCGATTGGGAAAAACCGTGCGGTTCTCCTCCCCTACCCAGTTTATGGCACAGCGAAAAAGCACTGTTGACGAGGCCTGGCCGGGAGATATTGTAGGCCTTCCCGACAACGGCATCTTCAAAATAGGCGATACTCTTACCGAAGGCGAGGTGTTACACTTCCGAGGTTTGCCTTCTTTCTCGCCTGAATTGTTTAAGTATATTGAGAACGACGACCCGATGAAGTCGAAGCAATTCCAAAAAGGCATTGAACAATTAATGAACGAAGGTGTTGCCCAGATGTTTGTAAACCAGTTCAATAACCGTCGCATCATCGGCACAGTAGGACAGCTTCAGTTCGAAGTTATACAATATCGTCTCGAACATGAGTACAATGCCAGGTGCCGTTGGGAGCCTGTTCATCTTTACAAGGCATGCTGGATTGAGTCGGACGACGCTGCCGAGCTTGAGAATTTTAAGAAGCGAAAGTATCAGTATATTGCGAAAGACATTGAAGATCGCGATGTGTTCCTGGCCGATTCGTCATACGTTCTCAGCATGGCGCAACAAGATTTCGAACACATTAAGTTCCATTTCACATCCGAATTTTAACGTCAAACGCCTGTCCTTACACCTCCTTTTATATAAGAGCGCGTGGGAAAGGGCATGCGTTTGAACCATTTTATCGACTATACTACCTGAAAATGAACGAAACAGAACCACAACCAGGCTCTTCGACCATGGAAGAAAAACATTCTCTGTTTCTCCAAAACGAAGAGGAGGCACAGGATAACCGTCCGTGGTATGCGATGAAACTTTTTACCATGCGCCAAAACGAGGTTGCCGAAGCACTGCGTGAAAAGGAACTGGAAGTGTTCATTCCCATGGAGTATGCCGATGTTGAAGACCGCACAAAACATGTTCGGCGCGTGCTCCGGCCGGTTGTAAGAAATCTGCTTTTCATCAAAAAAACGAAAACTGAAAAGGCTGTCCGCGACATCATTCTGTCGCTCTCATACAAAGTTTCAGTCGTAAGGAAGGAGTATGGCAGCCGGGAATTTTACGAAATTCCTGCCAAACAGATGTTTGAATTTCAGGCTATGTGTAACCCCGATATACTGATGAAGCGGTTTGTAAGCGACGAACAGGCCCGGCTAAAAAAGGGTACACCTGTTGTTGTTACACACGGACCGTTGAAAGGTTTAAAGGGAAAACTCGTCCGTGCCGACCGCAAATATTACCTCTTAAAAGAAGTTCCGGGCATCGGCGTTATGCTTAAGGTAACCAAATGGTGCTGCAAGGCCATTGAGGTTTAGCCTTTCTTTTCAGGCTAAACCACAGTTTTTCTCTACCCGATATACTTATTTTTTAACGCCTGCTATAAATTTTTGCAAACGTTCTACATCCTTTATTCCCGCCGATCCCTCAAAATGTTCGTTCAAATCAACGCCTCTGAACAGTGAATGGCGTAGTGCCCTGATGCCTTTTACATCGTCAGGGCCAATATCTCCTCCCAGCAAGAAAGGTATATTACCCGCATAGGCATCAAGAATTTTTATGCCTTCGCCTCCCTCTTTAAGCATATCCGAAACGCCGTCAATATTAAAAATAAAGAGGTCGGCACTGTTTTCATATTGCCTACACAACGCAAAGTCGGCAGCTGAACGAACATGAATGGTTTTGATTACTTTAATACCAGCTACAATATCGGGCATCAGACTGCGTTTCAGATTGTCGATCATCACCCCGCTTTCTTCCCCATCAAGCTGCACATAATTCAGTGAATAGTTGTAAACCCTGCTGATAATGGTTTGCGGCATGTCGTCAATGAACACGCCTGCGCGACAAACTTCCGCCGGTGTAAGCCTGGTATTCTGCTCCCCCGGCTTCGTAACTTTTCTGAAACGCTCACGGCTATAATCAGGAATAATACCGGCCTGTGAAGAAATCATCTGCACAAAGCGTTCGCTCGAAGGATAGAAATCGAACCCCACCATGTCAACATCCAATGCCGATACTTCGCGAACGTTACGGGCTTCGCCCATGCCACTTACCTTTATTATCATAGTTTGTATGTTCCTTTCAGCTGATTTTATTTAACAAAAACCGAATATTCATTAACCCCTATGGCCGGCAATATTACACCAAAGCACTATCCTCCCCTACATTAAAAGGCAATATCGAGCCCCGCCTCAACCGTAGTGTAATTCTTACGGACGGGTACAATAGGCTTCGTATCGTAAATTATGCGATAGGCTCCGCGCACACCCACCGTTGGTGTAATATGGTATATCAGGTCAACCGCACCGCCAAAGCGTGCACTTTTAAGATAGCTGTCGGGCTTAGCCTGATGGATAGCCGTGGTGGTAAGCTCCCAACGGTCGCCGATGGTATGTTTAAAGCTCAGTGACAAATGGCTTTTTATACTCCGGCTGAAAGCGTGCGAGGCAACCCCTGCCGGCGGATTGGGGTACTGCCAGTTCTCAAATTCATAGAACAATGCAACGGCACCGAACAACAGGCAGTGCTTCGACCCGACAAAACGATAACGCGATTGCATACCCGCTGAAACCTTAAACGTCATGCCTCTGCTCCCGGCCCACTGCGATTCAGCATAGGGATATATCTCAAAAACGTGGTGAAGCAAATATCGATACTCCATATGCACGTAGCCTCCACTCACTGTTATCTTCTTGCCATAGGTTGAAAACTCGAGCTTGTCAATCAGGTTTATAACCCTGTTATGATGTAACAGCACATTAAGATTGGCCGTATTCTTCACCGTCAGCACGTTTTCCTGCTCGGTTTTAAAGTCAACAACAGGGTTAAGTGTGCCCTGAATGGTCTTGGTGCTGTCAATATTCATCGTCATATTCTCGGTGAAAAGCATCTGCGCACAGGCAGGAACCGATGTGATAATACCCAAAAACAGCAGAACAAATGCCTTGTTACAAAACGGCTTACAAACGGAACGCAAAGCCCGTGGAATTGAAAAACAACACTTTAATTGCCGATTTCTGTTATACGGTGTGCCGTTTTTATTCATCATATATGTAACCAACTGAAGATTTATACTATTTTATATCTTTGCTTTTAAAGGCGCAAAGGTAAAGATAATATTCGGAACAGGCCACCCTTTATTGCCAAACTTTTATGTTTATTCAATACAAAAACCGCTGTTTGATGCAGAAAACTCTCTGTTATACCATTTGTCCGGCTCCTTCTTACCTGTTTCAACAAAAACAGGATGTTTTGTAACCGGCGAACAACGATATTTGTTAAATCGTAAAAAAACACGGTAAAATATTTGCTTTTATCATACCAAAAACATATATTTGCTAACGTATTTTATAGGTTTCGTATCGTTTTGGCGAAATCATTGTTGAGGTTGGTTGCATCCTGCACCAACCTCTTTTGCATTTTATTGCATTTAAACTGTTAAAAATTTGGCAGAAATGCAGAAATGATATATATTTGCACCACCTGTCTTTTAATTGTAACACATAATTCATATTGCCTATTGATTGACATTTACTTCATTATAAGTAAATATAAAACATGAAGAATCTTAAAGATATGTCGGACGAAGAGCTGGCATTATCCTACATGGAGGGTAACAATCAGGCATTTGATTTGCTGTTGGAACACACACAATCGAAGCTGTTTTCCTATATTCTTTTCATTGTTCGCGACGAGGATGTGGCCAACGATGTGTTTCAGGACACTTTCATTAAAATCATTGTGAAACTGCGACACCGCAAATATGCCCCCACGGGTAAGTTTGCAGCGTGGTGCATGCGCATTGCCCACAACGTGATAATGGACCAGTATCGCCAGCAGAAAACAGAGCGAATAGTTGAGCCTACCGAAGACAACGACCTGTCAAACCTTTCGCACGACAATTTGTTAGACTCGTGCATTGAAACCCGTTTCGTCAACGAGCAGGTTATAAAAGACATTCATACCATGATGAATATGCTGCCCACATCGCAGCGCGAAGTTGTTTTTATGCGTTTTTATCAGCAAATGTCGTTCAAGGAAATTGCACAAACTACCGATGTCAGCATCAACACCGCCCTGGGACGCATGCGTTATGCCATTATCAACATGCGCAGGATGGCACGCGAAAACAACGTCGAACTTCAACTTTATTAACCCGTTTCCCTGTCCGTTACAGCAGGGAAACATCACCTTTCAGCCTTTCTTTTATAGACAATACGTGCACAGGCTATCGGCCGGCTTGTGCATTTGCCGTTTGTTTCAGCCCGTGAATGGCTGCCAATGGGTCGGCCGACTTAAAGATGTAGCTCCCGCTTACCAGCACATCAGCCCCGGCAGCCACCAGCTCAGGGGCGGTAACGTTATTCACGCCTCCGTCAATCTGAACCAAAGCATGCGAGCTGCTATCGGCAATAAGCCGGCGCAGACGCTGCAGTTTGCCAATGGTGCCTTCGATAAAACGCTGTCCGCCAAAGCCGGGGTTGACGCTCATCAGCAATACCATGTCCACATCCTCTATCACATCCTCAAGCATACACACGGGCGTTGAAGGGTTAAGGGCCACCCCTGCCTTCATGCCGGCATCGTGAATTTGGTGTATAACACGGTTCAAATGAACCACAGCCTCCTGATGCACGCACATCATCATGGCACCTGCGCGGGCCGTTGCATCAATATACTGCCCGGGATGCTCTATCATCAGGTGCACATCGAGCGGCTTTTTACATACGCCTTTCACGGCCTCGATAACCGGAAAGCCAAATGAAATATTGGGTACGAACGTACCGTCCATTACATCACAGTGAAGCCAGTCGGCCTCACTGCGGTTAATCATATCCAGGTCCGACCCGAGATGGGTGAAGTCGGCCGACAGCAACGAAGGTGAAATAATTACACTCATGCTTCACATTTTATACGTCAGCGCAATATCTAACTCAAACAAAGCCGACCGGGTTTATCGGTGTTCTCAAATACCCTATACGAGTAGGCTATCTGCCTGATAAGGCAAAGCGTCTTCTCTGAAGGTTTCAATTCGTTGGGAGTAAAATGCGTCATAGGCACATGAATTAGATGTTTATTGATATGGTTTAAACGCATTACGACGGTAGTTTATTACGTGTATGGAAGAATTAAAGAATTAAAAGATTGAAAAATTAACGCCATTGCGGGCTGCGGGTCACCGTTCGGCGGCCGTCA